>CAZRNK010000028.1:0-13281 GCA_964601435.1 uncultured Oscillospiraceae bacterium
TTTCTTTGGGCTCCACCCGTTTCTTTCGCTGGTGAAAGAAATGGGTGGAAAATATTCTTTTGAATCCTTTTCTTGCAGGAGCAAGAAAAGGAACGCTCTCGTCCCCTCGCAAGGGAAAAAACTTCTTTTGCATGCTTTTCTTTCGCTGGAGAGAAAAGCCCCGCCGCAAGCATTTCTGCTTGCGGCGGGGCCTCTCTTTTCGCCTGGTTCTCTTACACCAGCTCAATAACCGCCATCTCTGCGGCATCGCCGCGGCGGGGTCCAATGCGGGTAATCCGGGTGTAGCCGCCGTTGCGCTCGGCATACTTGGGCGCGACCTCGTCAAACACCTTCTTGGCCACATCCTCCCGGGTGATGAAGCTGAGGGCCTGGCGATAGCTGGCCAAATCCTTCTTCTTCCCCAGGGTTATCATCTTCTCAGCCATAGGCCCAATCTCCTTGGCGCGGGTGATGGTGGTCTCCATACGGCCATTGTCCAGAAAATCTGTGACCTGCTGGCGGAGCATCGCCATGCGCGCCGCTGTGGGCTTGCCGAGTTTCCGTGTTCCGGGCATGTTGGTTTTCCTCCTTTAGTTGTTGTCCTCGCTGGCCAGGGACAGGCCCATCATGGCGAGCTTGTGCTCCACTTCCTCCAGGGACTTCCGGCCCAGGTTGCGGACCTTGATCATCTCTTCCTGAGACTTGGAAATCAGGTCTTCCACCGTGTTGATGTTAGCACGTTTCAGGCAGTTGAAGCTGCGGACGGACAAATCCAGCTCTTCAATCGTCATCTCCAGCACCTTATCCCGCTGGGTCTCCACCTTTTCCACCACAGTAGAGCGGTTGCCGATGGTGTCGCTCAAGTCTGTGAACAGTGTAAAGTGGTCGCAGAGGATTTTAGCGCCCAGGCTGACGGCATCGCGGGCAGTGATGGTCTTATCGGTCCATACTTCGATGGTCAGCTTGTCAAAGTCTGTCTGATTGCCCACGCGGGTGTTCTCCACCGTATAGTTCACCTTCAGAACCGGTGTGTAGATGGAGTCGATGGGGATGACGCCGATTACCGCCTGGGCGGGCTTGTTTTTGTCGGCTGTGACATAGCCGCGGCCGTGGCTGATGGTCAGCTCCATGCTCAATGAGGCGTCAGGCCCCAGGGTAGCGATGTGCAGCTCGGGATTTAAAATCTCCACCTCGCTGTCGGCCTTGATATCCTCGGCCGTGACCTCGCATTCACCGCTGGCTTCGATATAGACGGTTTTTGGCTCGTCACTGTGCAGGCGGGCGATAAGTCCCTTGACATTCAGCACAATTTCCGTCACATCCTCCTTAACCCCGGGGATGGTGGTAAATTCATGCTGGACGCTGGCAATCTTGATTGTGGTAACCGCTGTGCCGGGAAGGGAAGAGAGCAGCACTCTGCGGAGAGAGTTGCCCAGGGTGGTGCCATAACCGCGCTCCAGGGGCTCGACCACGTATTTGCCATACGAATCGTCCGACGGCGTCTCAATGCACTCGATGCGCGGCTTTTCTATTTCAATCATATTCTTGCCCTCCTTCTAAGTCGTAGCGCCCAAAGGCGCAGTACAGTTCATCAGCTTACCAATTATGAGGGTGACTGCATACTACTACTTAGAATACAGCTCGACGATCAGACGCTCCTCGATGGGCAGGTCGATATCCTCCCGGGCGGGCATTTTCTCCACCACGCCCTTCAGCGCATTCTTATCCCGGCTGAGCCACTGGGGCGGCGTAATCACAACAGCGTCCTCGCCAGTGAACCGCTTGAACATGACGCTGCTGCGGCTCTTCTCCCGGACCTCGATGACATCGCCCACGTTTACCAGGTAAGAGGGGATATTGACCCGCTTGCCGTTGACGGTAAAGTGGCCGTGGTTCACAGCCTGGCGGGCCTCCCGCCGGGTCATGGCGAAGCCCAGGCGATAGACGACATTGTCCAGGCGGCGCTCAATCGTGGTGAGCAGCATCTCGCCGGTCTGGCCCTTGGACTTGGCAGCCTTGTCATAGTACATCCGGAACTGCTTCTCCAGGATACCGTAAACAAACTTCACCTTCTGCTTCTCGTTGAGCTGGGTGGCATACTCGCTCTGCTTCCGGCGCATCTGCCCCTTGGGGTTGCGGATGGTGTCGGACTTGGTCTTGCTGGTATAGCCCATGGCGGCAGGAGAAATCCCCAGCGCCTTGCAGCGCTTTACAATCGGTTGTGTGTTCTTTGCCATTACCTTTCTCCTCCTTCCTTATACGCGGCGGCGTTTGGGCGGACGGCAGCCATTGTGGGGGATGGGCGTCACGTCCTTAATCATGGTGACCTCCAGGCCGGCGGTCTGGAGGGCGCGGATGGCGGCCTCACGTCCCGAGCCGGGGCCCTTTACAAAGACCTCCACGGTCTTGAGCCCATGCTCCATGGCGGCGCGGGCAGCGGTCTCCGCCGCGGTCTGGGCGGCGAAGGGGGTGGACTTCCGGCTGCCCCGGAATCCCATACCGCCGGCGCTGGCCCAGCTGATGGCATTGCCCTGGACGTCGGTAATGGTAACCATGGTATTGTTAAAGGAGGAGCTGATATGCACGGCGCCCTTCTCAATATTTTTCCGCTCTCTGCGGCGGGTACGAACCTTTTTCTTTGCAGTTGCCATGACGAATCTCCCTCCTTACTTCTTCTTGTTGGCAATAGTACGCTTGGGTCCCTTCCGGGTCCGCGCGTTGGTCTTGGTGCGCTGTCCACGGACGGGCAGGCCGCGCCGGTGGCGCAGGCCGCGGTAGCAGCCGATCTCAGTAAGGCGCTTGATGTCCAGCGCAACGCTGCGGCGCAGGTCGCCCTCCACAATGTAGTTGTGGTCGATGCACTCCCTGAGCTTGGCCTCCTCGGCCTCGGTGAGATCCTTCACCCGGGTGTCGGGGTTGATTCCGGTCTGCTCCAGAATCTTCTTCGCGCTGGTGCGGCCAATCCCATAGACATAGGTCAGGCCGATTTCAATACGCTTGTCTTTCGGCAGGTCAATGCCGGCGATACGTGCCATGTTTCTCAATCATTCCTTTCAAAATTGATCCCCGCACACTTGCGGGCTGGCGGCTTATTCCCGCCGGAGGGGAGCCCCAGTCCATGCGGGTCTTTACGGCTGCGGGCTGTTGGGAAGGGCCCACTTAGCCCTGTCTCTGCTTATGTCTGGGATTTTCGCAAATCACCATAACTTTGCCCTTGCGCTTGATAATCTTGCACTTCTCGCACATGGGCTTTACGGACGGTCTGACTTTCATCGTGTAAAACCTCCTCTTATTTGCTTCTCCAGGTAATCCTGCCGCGGGTCAGGTCATAGGGCGACATCTGCACCGTGACCTTATCGCCGGGGAGGATGCGGATAAAGTTCATCCGGAGTTTTCCGGAAATATGGGCCAGGATGGTATGGCCGTTGCCGATATCCACCTGGAACATGGTATTGGGCAGGGATTCCACAACCGTGCCCTCCAGCTCGATCATATCATCTTTTGCCAATGTGATTCCCTCCTTCGGTCGTCTCGTCTTGCGCTGCTGCATAAAAAGCCAGCAGTTTTCTCAGCGTACTGTCCGTTATTTGACCACTGCAGATTCTTTCCTTCAGCGGGGGGTCTCCCCTGGCCTCCAGCGCAATATGTTTTTGCGATTTGCGCTTGGGCCGGGAGAGCTTCCGCCGTTTTCCATCGGCCAGATATACATAGCCGTCTTTCGTATCCACAACCAGGAACAGTTGCCCCCGGTCATGGCCGGCAATGGAACAAACGATATCGGCCAATCCTGCGGCAGCCATCTACAAATCCTCCGCCCAGGTGAGAATTTCCGGCTCCCCATCGGTGATGAGGACCGTGTTTTCATAGTGTGCGGAGAGACTGCCGTCCGCTGTGACGACCGTCCAGTCGTCCCGCAGGACGCGAATCTGGGGTCCGCCGGCGTTGACCATAGGCTCAATGGCGATGGTCATGCCCCGTACCAGACGGGGCCCGTGGCCGGGCGGGCCAAAGTTGGGAACCTCCGGGGCCTCGTGCAAATCTGCGCCGATGCCATGTCCCACATAGTCCCGCACAAGGGAATATCCCTGTGCCTCCACATAAGTCTGGATTGCGTGGGAGATATCCGAAATCCGGTACCCCTGCCGCGCAAATTTGATACCCTCGAAAAAGCCCTGGCGGGTCACGGCGATGAGCCGCTTGGCCTCTTCGCTGCCCACTCCTGCGATGTAGGAGCCGGCGCAGTCGCCGTGGAAGCCCTTGAACTTGGCGCCCAAATCCAGGCTGACAATGTCGCCCTCTTTGATGCGGCGCTTGCCGGGGATTCCGTGGATTACCTCGTCGTTCACCGAAACGCAGACGCTGGCTGGAAAACCTGCATAGTTCAAAAAGGAGGGCGTGGCACCTGACTTGGTGATGAATTGATGGACCTCCCTGTCAATTTCCTGGGTGGTCACGCCGGGTGCTACCATCTGTCTTGCAATGCTGCGCGCCCCGGCAGTAATTCTTCCCGCCTGGCGCATCAACTCAATTTCTCTTGGGGATTTAATGGTAATCATGCTTTTCCCAGCGCTTTCTGAATCGCGTCCGTGGTTGCCTCAATAGTGGGCTGATTGTCCACGGCTTTCAGCTTGCCCCGCTGGGCATAGAAGGCCTTCAGGGGCTCGGTCTCCGTATGGTAGACATCCAGCCGGGCGCGCACCGTCTCCGGGGCGTCGTCCTTCCTGGTCACCAGCGCACCGCCGCAGGCGTCGCAGATTCCCTCTTTGGCCGGGGGATTGGACACGATGTGGTAGGGGGCGCTGCAATCGCCGCAGACGCGGCGGCCTGCCATACGTTCAATGATTTCTTCGTCGCTGATTTCCAGAGAGAGGGCGGCATCAATGTCAATGCCGGCCTGCTCCAGGGCCTCAGCCTGGGGAATGGTCCGGGGTACACCGTCGAGAATAAAGCCATTGGCGCAATCCTCCGCGGCCAGCCGCTCCCGGACGATGCCAATAATGACATCGTCCGGAACCAGCTTGCCCTGGTCAACATAGTCCTTGGCAATCAGGCCAACAGGGGTTCCCTGCTGCATGGCAGTGCGGAGCATATTGCCCGTTGAAATTGCGGGGATGGACCACATGCGGCTTAAAATCTCCGCCTGGGTCCCCTTTCCCGCGCCGGGGGCACCTAACAGTATGAGCTTCATCGTTGGTACACCTCCATGCCCTTATTCCAGGAATCCCTTGTAATGGCGCATCAGCATCTGGCTCTCCAGAGCCTGTACCGTCTCCAGCGCTACGCCTACCACGATGATGATGGACGTACCGCCCAGGGAGATGCCGCTGTTGGCAGCGCTCTCGCTGAAGCAGCTGATGATGATGGGAACCACCGCAATGATGCCCAGGTACACCGCGCCAAAGAGGGTAATCTTGTTGAGCACCCGCTGGATGAACTCGCTGGTGGGCTTTCCGGCCCGGAAGCCGGGGATGAAACCGCCGTTTTTCTTCAGATTGTTGGCGATTTCGATGGGGTTGAACTGGATGGTGCTATAGAAATATGCGAAGAAGATGATGAGCAGCAGATAGATAAAGGCGTAGAGCAGGCTGGTGGAGTTAAACACCGACAGGAACCCGCCCCAGAAGCCGCCGCTCTGCTCTGTAATGCCGAACAGCATCAAAATGGTTGCCGGCAAAGAGGCGATGGACTGGGCAAAGATGATGGGCATAACGCCGGACATATTCACCTTCATGGGCAGATGGGTGCTCTGCCCGCCGTACATCTTCCGGCCCACCACCCGCTTTGAATATTGGACCGGGATTCTTCGCTCCGCGTTGGTGACGATGACAATCAGCACCACAATGGCCAGGGCGCCCAGAAGCATGAGCACCACGGCATACCAGGTCGTGGTTCCCGCGCCGATATTCTGGAACATCTGGATGATGCCGGAGGGGAAGCGGGACACGATACTGGCAAAGAGGATGATGGAAATGCCGTTACCGATGCCGAATTCCGTAATCTGCTCGCCCAGCCACATGAGCAGGGCGCTGCCGGCGGTAAAGGTCAGGACAATCACAATGCCCTGCCACACGCCGGACTCAGCCAGCAGGCTGTTGTTGCGAATCAGCAGGTAGTAGGCAAAGCCCTGGAGCAGGGCGATACCCACAGTGGCATAGCGGGTAATGCTGGCAATTTTCTTCCGGCCCTCTTCGCCGCCCTCCTTCTGGATGCGCTCCAGGGCCGGAATGGCAATGCACAGGAGCTGCATGATGATGGAGGCGTTGATATAGGGCTGGATGGACAGTGCGAAGACAGTCGCGGTGGAAAAAGCGCCGCCGGACATGACGTTATATAGACCCAGAACCGTGTTCTGCAGCGTTCTGAAATAGCTGCTGAGGAGCTCTGTATCCACATACGGCACAGGAATTGCATTTCCCAGCCGGTAAAGCAGGATGACAAACACGGTGAAGAGAATCTTCTTCCGCAGCTCGTCAATTCTCCACGCATTGCGGATTGTCTGTAGCACTTACACCACCTCGGCCTTTCCGCCCGCCCCTTCAATCTTCTCTTTCGCAGAAGCGGAGAAGGCAGAAGCCTTGACAGTCAGTTTTTTGGTCAGGGCGCCGTTGCCCAGAATCTTCACGCCATAACGGCACTTGGACAGCACGCCGGCGTCCAGGAGGGCCTGGGCGTCCACGACCGCGCCGTCGTCAAACTTCTCCAGAGCGGCCACGTTGACGCCCTCCAGAGGCTTGGCAAAGATGTTATTGAAGCCGCGCTTGGGAATGCGGCGGGCCAGCGGCATCTGGCCGCCTTCAAAGCCCACACGGACACCGCCGCCGCTCCGGGACTTCTGACCCTTCTGGCCGCGGCCGGCGGTCTTGCCGTTTCCGGTGCCGTTGCCCCTGCCCTTGCGCTTGGAAACCTTGGTGCTGCCGGGCATGGGAGAAAGCTCGTGAATGTTCATTCCTAGCACCTCCTTATTCTTCTTCGGTAACCTGGAGGAGGTAGCCAATCTGGGCGACCTTGCCCCGGGTCTGGGGGTTATCAGGCTGCACAGTCTCGTTGCCAATCTTGCGCAGGCCCAGGGAGTTGGCAGTAGCGATATGCTTATCCAGCCGGCCATTGAGGCTCTTGACAAGTTTAATCCTGAGTTTCGCCATTGCGTTTCCCCTCCTAACCTTCAATCTCTTCCACAGACTTGCCGCGGACGGCGGCCACCTGCTGGGCGTTGCGCAGGGAGCGCAGGCCCGCCATGGTAGCGGCCACGACATTCTGGGGGTTGTTGGAGCGCAGGCACTTGGTACGGATGTCCTTGATGCCGACTGCCTCCACAACAGCGCGGACAGCGCCGCCGGCGATGACGCCGGTACCGGGAGCGGCGGGCTTCAGGAGCACCTTCCCCGCGCCAAACAGGCCAATTACCTCGTGGGGAATGGTGGTTCCGGACAGGGTAATGGTGACAATGTTCTTCTTGGCATCCTCCAGCCCCTTGCGGATGGCCTCGGAAACCTCGTTGGCCTTACCCAGGCCATAGCCCACGCGGCCCTTGCCGTCGCCCACGACACACAGGGCGGAAAATTTCATAACGCGGCCGCCCTTGACGGTCTTGGAAACCCGGTTGAGAGAGACCACCTTTTCGGTAAACTCGCTCTGGGCCTCTTCGCCGCGACGGCGGTTGTTGCGGTCATTATTGTAAGCCATTTACAGTCTCCTCCTCCCTGGTTAAAACTTCAGGCCGCCCTCGCGGGCGCCGTCGGCCAGCTCTTGAATCCGCCCATGGTAGATATATCCCCCGCGGTCAAAAACCACGGTGTCAATCCCCTTTTCCAGGGCGCGCTCGGCAACGGTCTTGCCGACCTTCTTTGCGGCCTCTTTGTTGCTGCCAGGGCCTTCAAAGCCCTTTTCCACGGAGGATGCAGAGGCGAGGGTTACGCCATTGACGTCGTCAATAATCTGGGCGTAGATGTGCTTCTCGCTCCGGAATACGCTGAGACGGGGGCGCTCGGGCGTGCCCGAAATTTTACCGCGGATTCTCTTGTGGCGATGCATGCGCTGGGCGCTGGTATTCGGTCTTTTAATCATTTAGGCACACCTCCTCTTATTTCGCGCCGGTCTTGCCTTCTTTGCGGCGGATGTGTTCGTCAGCATACTTGATGCCCTTGCCCTTGTAGGGCTCAGGCGGACGCTTGGCGCGGACATCAGCGGCAAACTGGCCGACCTTCTGCTTGTCAATCCCGCGAATGATAATCTGGTTCGCGCTGGGGACCTCGATGGTAATCCCGTCGATTTCCTCCACCACAACCTGGTGGGAGAAGCCCAGGTTCATAACCAGCTTGGTGCCCTCTTTGGCGGCGCGGTAGCCGACGCCGTTGACCTCCAGGGTCTTGGAATAGCCGTTGGTAACGCCTTCTACCATGTTGGCAACCAGGGAGCGGGTCAGGCCGTGAAGAGCCCGGTTCTCCTTCTCGTCGTCGGGCCGCGTCACATGGAGGACGCCCTCTTCTACGCTGACCTTAATCTGGGGGACCAGGGTACGCTCCAGGGTGCCCTTGGGGCCCTTGACGGTGATGTGGTTTTTCTCATCCACCTTTACCTCCACACCGGCGGGGAGAGTAATGGGCATTTTACCAATTCTAGACATGTCCTACCCCTCCTTACCAGACAAATGCCAGGACTTCGCCGCCGACATGAGCTGCCCGGGCCTTCTTGTCGGTCATGATGCCCTTGGATGTGGAGATGATGGCGATGCCCAGGCCGCGGAGCACCTGAGGCAGCTCCTGGGCGCCGGCATACACCCGCAGGCCGGGCATGGCCTTCTCTTTTCCGGGGAGATACTTCAGGGTAATGCGGATAATCCCCTGGGTGCCGTCATCAATGAGCTGGAAGCTCTTGATATAGCCTTCTTCCAGAAGAATCTCGGCAATGGCCTTCTTCATCTTGGAAGCCGGGATGTCCACTGTGTCATGCTTGGCGCTTCCGGCGTTCCGGATACGGGTCAGCATATCGGCAATGGGGTCTGTGATTTGCATGTGCTTTTTTCCTCCTATTGTAGAGTTACCGCCTGAAGGGCGGTTTGGGCGGCGAGGTTCCAATGCAATAGAAGCGGCCGCAGGGCCGGCAGCGATTGACACTGGCCTTTCGCCATCCCTGCCCGTTCTTGTGAAGACTGGGCCAGAGAACCTGTTCACACCGAGGCCGGCGGAGGCGTGCCTCCTCCGGCGGCGGAGTTCGCCGTTATCATGCAGCACTGGCGCTCAGGCGGGGCGGGCACTGGGGAAGCGCAGCCGCCGCAGACAGTACCAGCTTGTACGGCAAGGCGGCTTCGCAAAGCCAGGGCGCGCTCCCGTTACCAGGATGCCTTCCGGACGCCGGGAATCTGGCCCTTGTAGGCCAGGTTGCGGAAGCAGATACGGCAGATGCCGTAATCCCGCAGATAGGCGTGGGGACGGCCGCAAATCTTGCAGCGGTTGTAGCGCCGGGTGGAATACTTGGCGGGGCGCTGCTGCTTGAGAATCATTGATTTCTTTGCCATTGCTCTCTACCTCCTTAATTCGTGAAGGGCGCGCCCATGAGCCGCAGGAACTCCCGGGCCTCCTCGTCGGTCTTGGCGGTGGTGCAGATGGCAATGTTCATGCCCCGGAGCTTCTCAATCTTGTCATAGTCGATTTCCGGGAAGATAATCTGCTCCTTGATGCCCAGGCTGTAATTGCCGCGGCCGTCAAAGGCCTCGGGGGAAATCCCCCGGAAGTCACGGACGCGGGGCAGGGCCACGTTGAACAGCCGGTCCATGAACTCCCACATCTTATCCTGGCGCAGGGTCACTTTCACACCCACATGCATGCCTTCCCGCAGCTTGAAGTTGGCCACGCTCTTCCGGGCCACTGTGCTGACGGCCTTCTGGCCGGTAATGGCGGTAATGTCCTTGATGACGGCTTCCAGGGCCTTGGCGTTGTCCTTGCAGTCGCCGCAGCCGACGCTCACCACAATCTTGTCCAGACGGGGAATCTGCATGCTGCTCTTATACTGGAACTTCTCCATGAGCGCGGGGGCGACTTCCTCGACGTATTTTTTCTTCAATCTGGTCATTGGTCACACCCTCCTCTCACATGGCGGCGCCGCACTTCTTGCAGGCGCGCTTTTTCTTCCCGTCCTCGACGGTATGGCCAACCCGGGTGGGCTTGCCGCACTTGGGGCAGACCAGCATGACCTTGGAGGCATAGATGGGGGTCTCCACTTTGATAATGCCGCCCTCTTCTCCCTGCTTCCGGGGCTTCTGGTGCTTGGTGGCGACGTTGACGCCCTCTACAACCACCTTGCCGCCCTTGGGGTCGGCCCGGAGGACCTTGCCCTCCTTGCCCTTGTCCTTGCCGGACAGGACCACTACTTTATCGTCTTTCTTGATTTTCATCCTCGCAGCCCTCCTAAATCACTTCGGGGGCCAGGGACAGGATTTTCATATAATCCTTGTCGCGCAGCTCCCGGGCCACAGGTCCAAAGATACGCGTACCGCGGGGGTTCTTGTCCTCCCGAATCAGGACGGCCGCGTTCTCATCGAAGCGGACATAGGTGCCGTCGGCGCGGCGCACACCCTTGCTGGTGCGCACGATAACGGCCCGGACCACTTCGCCCTTCTTCACAGTGCCGCCCGGCTGGGCCTTCCGGACAGAAGCGACAATCACATCGCCGATGTTTCCATACTTGCGCTTGGAACCGCCCAGGACGCGGATGCACTTGATTTCCTTGGCGCCTGTATTGTCGGCAACCTTCAGATAAGATTCCTGTTGTATCATTTCGGCGCCTCCTTACTTCGCTTTCTCCACGATTTCCACCACGCGCCACCGCTTGTCGCGGCTCAGGGGGCGGGTTTCCATCACGCGGACAGTGTCGCCGATGCCGCAGGCGTTGTTCTCGTCATGGGCCTTCAGGCGGTAGGTCCGCTTGATAATCTTCTTATACCGGGCGTGGGCCACGCGGTCCTCCACCGTGACCACGACGGTCTTGTCCATCTTGTCGGACACGACCTTGCCAACGCGGGTTTTGCGGGAAGTCGTTCTCATTTCGCTCATACTCGATTACCTCCTCACTGCTCCAGCTGCTTTTCGCGCATCACGGTCTTGACCCGGGCGATGTCCCGGCGGACTGCGCCAATCTTGGTCGGGTTGTCAAGATGATTGGTGGCATGCTGCATACGGAGCATGAACAGGTCCTTCTTCAGCTCGCCCAGCTTGCTCTCCAGCTCGGCTGCGGACATATTGCGGATTTCAGATGCCTTCATCTCATTCACCACCGTTCTCAGACTCGGCCTCGCGCATGACGAATTTGCTCTTGCAGGGCAGCTTGTGGCTGGCAAGACGCAGCGCCTCGCGGGCAACTTCCTCGGAAACGCCGGCAATCTCAAACATGACCCGGCCGGGCTTCACAACAGCAACCCAGTACTCCGGAGCGCCCTTACCGGAACCCATACGGGTCTCAGCAGGCTTCTGGGTGACGGGCTTGTCGGGGAAAATTTTAATCCAGACCTTGCCGCCGCGCTTGGTGTAGCGGGTCATGGCAATACGGGCAGCCTCGATTTGGTTCGAGGTAATCCAGCAGGGCTCCGTGGCCTGGAGACCGTAATCTCCATAGGTCAGGGTGTTGCCCCGGGTGGCCTTGCCCTTCATACGGCCGCGCTGGACGCGACGGTATTTGACTCTCTTCGGCATCAGCATTACGCGTCGCCTCCTTCCTTGCGGGGTGCAGGCGCGGCGCTCGCCCCGGGCCGGGAACCCTGGCCCTGACGGTTGTAGCCGCCCTGGTTGTTGTTGCGGTTGTAGCCGCCGCCCTGGCCCTGACGGTTATAGCCACCCTGGCCGCCGCGGTTGTAGCCGCCCCGGCCGCCCCGGCGGTCATTCCGGCGGCGGTCATCCCGGCGACGGTCGTCCCGGCGGGACATATCCATGGTCCGGGGGGTGGTGCGGAGGGTCTGGGAGAGGATTTCGCCCTTGTAAATCCAGACCTTTACGCCAATCCGGCCATAGGTGGTGGCCGCCTCGGCAAAGCCGTAGTCGATGTCGGCACGAATGGTCTGCAGGGGGATGGTGCCCTCATGGTAGCACTCGCTGCGGGCAATTTCCGCGCCGCCCAGACGGCCGGAAACCATAATCTTGATGCCCCGGGCGCCCATGCGCATGGCCCGGCCCATGGCGTTCTTCATGGCCCGGCGGAAGCCGATGCGGCGCTCCAGCTGAGAGGCAATGTTCTCGGCAACCAGCTGGGCATTGGTGTCGGGGGTGCGGACCTCCACGATAGAGAGGGCCACAGGCTTGCCAATCATTTTCTCCACATTCAGGCGGATACGCTCAATCTCCTGTCCCTTCTGGCCGATGACCATGCCGGGCCGGGAGCAGTGGAGATAGATACGAACCTTGGCGCTGTCGCGCTCAATCTCAATCCGGGGCACGCCGGCGGCATAGAGGGTATCCTTCAGGTATTTCCGAATGTTGTAATCCTCAACAATGAGGTCGCCCACTTTCTCGTCACGGGCGTACCAACGGCTGTCCCAGTCCTTGATGACGCCCACGCGCAGGCCGTGGGGATGAACTTTCTGTCCCATACTCTGTGCCTCCTCTCTTACGCTTTCTCCGCCACAGCAATGGTGATGTGGCTGGTTCTCTTGTTGATACGGTACATCCGGCCCTGGGCCCGGGGCATGCCCCGCTTGAGAATCGGCCCGGGGTTGGCATAGGTCTCGGAGACGTACAGGTTGTCAGGGTCCATTTCAAAGTTGTTCTCCGCGTTGGCAACAGCGCTGCGGAGCAGCTTCAGCATCAGCTCGCTGGCGGCCTTGGGGGTCTGCATGAGAATCGCTTCGGCGGTTTTGGTGTCCTTGCCGCGGATTAAGTCGCAGACAATCTTGACCTTCCGGGGGGAGATGCGGGCGTATTTCAGATGTGCTTTCGCTTCCATTTCTTCTCCTCCTCTTATCTGCCGGTCTTGCTGCCGGCGTGGCCGCGGTAGGTCCGGGTGGGGGCGAACTCGCCCAGCTTATGGCCCACCATATCCTCGGTGATATACACAGGGACGTGACGGCGGCCGTCATGGACAGCAATGGTGTGTCCCACAAAGGACGGGAAAATCGTACTGCCCCGGCTCCAGGTCTTCAGGACCTTCTTCTCGCCGGTCTTATTCATCTCATCGACCCGCTTCAGCAGCTCGGGAGCGGCAAAGGGGCCTTTTTTAATACTTCTGCTCATTTACGCATTCCCTCCTTACTTCGCATTGCGGCGCTTGACAATGAACTTGTCGGTGGGATTCTTGGTATTGCGGGTCTTGTAGCCCAGG
>CAZRNK010000029.1:0-13279 GCA_964601435.1 uncultured Oscillospiraceae bacterium
GGCTCTGCTGGCCCGCCCCCACGCCGATGGTCTGGCCGTCCTTCACATAGCAGACGGAATTGGACTGGGTATACTTCAACGTAATCAGGGCCAGGAGCAGGTCCCGCTTTGCCTCCGGAGGCAGGGTCTTGTTTTGCGTCACCAGAT
This sequence comes from uncultured Oscillospiraceae bacterium, assembly GCA_964601435.1. Taxonomy (GTDB): domain Bacteria; phylum Bacillota; class Clostridia; order Oscillospirales; family Oscillospiraceae; genus CAZRNK01. The sequence goes on from CAZRNK010000029.1 coordinate 148, forward strand.
TCTCCAGGCTCTTTTCGTCCGGGAGATAGTCGTTATACCCCTGCTCAAAGCCCACGCCGAAGATGGTGCGCCGCTCGATGGGGTCAGGGACATAGTCTGCATCAATCTCCACTACGTTATAGCCCCCCTTGCGCTTGCCCTTCAGGATTTCCAGGGCCTCCGGGGTATAGCCGGGGGCAATGACGCCGTCGGAAACCTCCAGGGCCAGAAACCGGGCGGTGTCCCCGTCACAGACATCGCTGAGGGCGGCCCAGTCCCCATAGGAGCACAGCCGGTCCGCTCCCCGGGCCCGGATATAGGCGCAGGCCAGGGGGCTCAGCTCCCCCGCCGGGGCAAAATACATCTGCCGCTCCGTCTCGCCCAGCGGCAGACCCAGGGCCGCCCCCGCCGGGGAGACGTGCTTGAAAGACGCCGCGGCGCAAATGCCCGTGGCGCGCTTCAGCGCCCTGACCAGCTGCCAGGAATTGAGGGCGTCCATGAAGTTAATATATCCCGGCCGGCCATTGAGTACCCGCACCGGCAGCTCCCCCGCCTCCATATACAGCCGCGCCGGCTTCTGGTTGGGGTTGCACCCATATTTCAGCTCCAGTTCTTGCATTGTCTCACACCTTTACTTCCGCAGTAATTTCGCCGGTATACAGCCGCTCCAGAATGGGGGCAACTCCCTGACCATTAAATTCCTCCACCTGGGATACACAGCGCCCAATATACTTCTCCGGGGAGAGCTGGGCCAGGATTTCCGCCTTGTCCAGGGGGAAATCCGCATCCTCCGCAATCCGGTCAATCAAATCATTTTCCCCGCCCTCCAGCTTCACCTTGGCCGCGGCGGCGTGGGAGTGGGTGCGGAGCTTCTCGTGGAGGGCCTGGCGGCTGGCGCCGCGCTTCACGCTCTCCATGAGGATATTCTCCGTGGCCATAAAGGGCAGCTTCTCCATCACCCGCCGGTGGATAACCTTGTCATAGACCACCAGGCCGCCGGTAATGTTGATATACAGATTCAAAATGGCGTCTACTGCCAGGAACGCCTCGCTGACGGCAATGCGCTTGTTGGCAGAGTCGTCCAGGGTGCGCTCAAACCACTGGGTCGCCGCTGTAAAGGCCGGGTTCAGGGCGTCTGTCATCACATACCGGGCCAGGGCGCAGATGCGCTCGGAGCGCATGGGGTTGCGCTTATAGGGCATGGCGCTGGAGCCAATCTGGTTTTTCTCAAAGGGCTCCTCCATCTCCTCAAAGGACTGCAAAATACGCAAATCGTTGCCAAATTTGCTGGCGCTCTGGGCAAAACCGGAGAGCACGCCCAGGAAATAGGCATCCGTCTTGCGGGAATAGGTCTGCCCTGACACGCTGACGCAGGCAGAAAAGCCCATCTCTTCCGCAATCAGCGCCTCCAGGCGCTTTACCTTCTCCTCGTCCCCCTCGAACAGCTCCATAAAGCTGGCCTGGGTGCCGGTGGTGCCCTTGCTGCCCAGGAGCTTCAGATTCTGGAGCTGATACTCCAGATTCTCAATGTCCATAACCAGCTCCTGCATCCACAGCGTGGCCCGCTTGCCCACAGTGGTGAGCTGGGCGCACTGGAGATGGGTATAGCCCAGGCAGGGCAGCGCCTTGTATTGCAGCGAAAAATCCGACAGGTTCTTCAGCACCTGGGCCGCTTTCTTCAGCACCAGCCTGGACGCCTCCCGGAGGATTATCACATCCGTATTGTCCCCCACATAGCAGCTGGTTGCCCCCAGATGGATAATGGGCTCTGCCAGCGGGCACTGCTGTCCATAGGCATAGACATGGGCCATGACGTCGTGGCGGACTTCCCGCTCCCGGGCCTCCGCCACGTCAAAATTGATATCCTCAATATGGGCCTCCATCTGGGCCACCTGCTCCGGCGTCACCGGCAACCCCAGCTCCATCTCCGCCCGGGCCAGGGCCACCCACAGCCGGCGCCAGGTCTGGAACTTAAACTGCTGGGAGAAGAGGAACTGCATCTCCGCGCTGGCATAGCGGGTGGAGAAGGGGGAAACATATCCGGTCTTTTCGTTCATCGCGCGCCTCCTTCCCTATGCGTGTACGTTGCGGATTTCCACTGTCTGCTCCCCAGTGGCCAAATCCTGATAGCAGACGTACAGAGAGACCTTGTTGTCTTCATTCAGGCTCTCCCAGAGCTTGTCGGCCAGCTCCGCCGCCGTCTGCTCGACCAGGGCAACGGCTACCGGCTCCCCCACAAAGGAGGGCAGCGGGTCCCCATCTCCCTGGTAGGTGCTGATAAAATGCCCCATTCCGGGCTGGGGCGTCTCATACTCAAAGAAATACCGGCAGCAGCAGGCGGGGTTCCCGTCCAGGGACTTCAAAATTGAGAAGGCATACTGCCCCGCCGGGTTGATGACCCCGGAAATTCTGGGGGTATAGTTGGGCCCATCGGGCTCGAAAGTGCGGGCATGGAGGCCGTGGCGGTAGCAGTGGCCCTCCAGCATGTGCTTTTTTATGGTGTCCGTGTGGTCGCCGTTGGTGACAATCAGCGTCCTGTCGTCCAGCCGCCGGACCGGATGGTAGAGAATCAGGCTGGGGTCAACTACCTTCGCCTCGTCGTAGGCCCGTGTCCGGATACCGTCCTCCGTCCGCTCAAAAACCCGGTTGCGGCTGTTTTCACTGCGGCCCATGATAAAATAGGCGGCCACTGCCTTTTTCCCATCGGCGCTGCGGCCCAAAATGATGCCCCGGCCGGGGTAGGAATTGGCCCGCAGGCGCGCAAAAATATCCTCCACTTCCCTTTCCTCCTTATACTTCTTCCCGAATCAAAACTGTGCGGCCGCGTACCTCCAGCCGCCCTTGGCAGAACAGGCGCACCGCCTGGGGCAGGAGCTGCCACTCCGCCTCCTCCATCACCCGGCGCTGGAGCGTCTCCGGCGTGTCTCCGGGCAGAACCGCCACCGCTTTTTGCAAAACAATGGGGCCGGCATCGCAGTCCTCGCTGACAAAATGGACCGTGGCGCCCGTCACCTTGACGCCATACGCCAGGGCCGCCTCGTGGACGCGCAGCCCGTAATAGCCCGCTCCGCAGAAAGCGGGAATCAAAGCGGGGTGCACGTTCAAAATCGCGTTGGGGTAGGCCGCAATCATCTCCTTCGTCAGGATGGTCATAAAGCCGGCCAGCACCACCAAGTCAATTTCCAGCTCCCGGAGCTTTTCCACCAGGGCCGCCGTCATAGCGGCGTTGGAGGGAAAGTCCCGGCGGGCCACCACAAAGCCCGGCACGCCGGCGCGCTTCGCCCGCTCTAGGGCGTAGGCGTCGCTCCGGGAGGCAATCACCGCCGTAATGACGCCGCCCCCCAGTTCCCCCGCCGCCTGGGCGTCCAGGAGGGCCTGAAGGTTGGTGCCGCCGCCGGAGACCAGGACCGCAATCTTTTTTCGCATCTTCTTTCCTTTCCGCGCCCGACAGTTTATCAGACCAGGCGCACGCCATCCTCGCCGGAAACCACTTCGCCAATTGCATAGGCCCGCTCCCCTGCGCCCTGGAGCTCTGCCAATGCACCGTCTGCCTGGGCGGCCGGAACGGCCAGCACCATACCGATGCCCATATTGAAGGTGTTGTACATATCCCGCTCCGGGATGCGGCCCGCCGCCTGAATCAAATCAAAAATGGCCGGCCGGGGAAACGTGCCCTTGCGTATTACGGCTGTCAGGCCCGGTGTCATCATCCGGGGCACATTCTCATAAAAGCCGCCGCCGGTAATATGGCTGACGGCGTGGACTTCCACCCCCGCCGCCAGCAGGGCTTTTACCGCCTTCACATAGATGCGGGTGGGGGCCAGCAGGGCCTCTCCCAGAGTAGTACCCAAATCCCCATAGTGGACGCGCAGATTCTCAGAAGTGACGGAGAAAATCTTCCGCACCAGAGAAAAGCCGTTGGAGTGTACGCCGGAGGAGGCCAGCCCCAGGAGGGCGTCCCCCGCGGCGAGGTTTTTCCCGTCAATGAGCTTTTCAGCGTCCGCCAGGCCCACGGCGAAACCTGCCAAATCATATTCATCCGCCGGATAAAATCCGGGCATTTCCGCTGTCTCCCCGCCAATCAGGGCGCACTCCGCCTGACGGCAGCCCGCCGCAATGCCGGAGACAATCTCCGCAATGCGCACCGGGTCATTTTTCCCGCAGGCGATGTAATCTAAGAAAAAGAGGGGCGCGGCCCCGCCGCAGATGATGTCATTGACACACATGGCCACACAGTCGATGCCCACTGTGTCGTGCTTATCCATGAGAAAGGCAATCTTCAGCTTGGTGCCCACCCCGTCGGTGCCGCTCACCAGCACCGGCTTTTTCATACCGGAGACATCCGGGGCGAACATGCCTCCAAATCCCCCCAGCGTCCCCATGACCCCGGGGATATAGGTGGACTCCACCATGGGCTTGATGCGCTTTACCGCCTCATAACCGGCGGTCACATCCACGCCGGCGGCGGCATAAGAATCCGAATGGGACGTCTGCATTGTCAAATTCCTCCCCTGGTCGTCTTTATTGCCCGGCACCCTCAGCGCCGCCCTTCTTCCCTTCTCCAATTTTGCGCTCGAAGCGGTTCTTCTCCCGGTGGGCCGGCGTGGGCGTGGGATAGCAGCCGTTGAAACAGGCGGCACAGTAGCAGTCCGGGCCGCCCCCCTCCGCCAGCATTCCCACATGGTCCACGCTCAGGTAGCCCAGGCTGTCCGCCCCGATGTGCTTGGCAATCTCCGGCACAGTCAGCTTGCAGGCGATGAGATGGTCCCGGGAATCAATGTCCGTCCCGTAATAGCAGGGATTCAGGAAGGGCGGTGCGGACACCCGCATGTGGACCTCCTTTGCCCCCGCTTCCCGGAGCAGGCGGACAATCCGGGCGCAGGTGGTGCCCCGGACGATGCTGTCATCCACCAGTACCACCCGCTTTCCCCGGATGACACTGGCCACGGCGTTCAATTTAATCCGCACCTTGTCCTCCCGGGAAGCCTGCCCCGGAGAGATAAAGGTCCGGCCGATATACTTGTTTTTAATCAGCCCGATGCCATAGGGAATCCCCGACTGCCGGGCATAGCCGATGGCGGCGTCAATCCCCGAGTCGGGTACGCCGATGACCACATCCGCCTGCACCGGGTGCTCCAGCGCCAGGAAGGAGCCCGCCCGGAGCCGGGCGTTATGGACGCTGCTGCCATCAATGACGGAGTCGGGCCGGGCGAAATAAATATATTCAAATACGCAGAGGGTGGGTTTGGCCTTGCCGCAGTGGTCCTCAATGGAGCGGGGGCCATTTTTGTCAAAGACCACAATCTCCCCCGGGCGCACATCCCGCTCAAAGGCCGCGCCCACAGCGTCCAGGGCGCAGGACTCGGATGCGACGACCCAGGCCCCATCCGCCCGGCGGCCATAGCACAGGGGGCGGAACCCGTTGGGGTCCCGAACCGCAATCAGCTTGGAGGGGGACATAATCACTAGGGAATAGGCCCCCACCAGCGCATGCATAGCCCGGTTTACCGCCTCCTCAATGGAGGGCGCGCCGATGCGCTCCTTGGTAATGATGTAGGAAATTACCTCCGTATCGGCGGTGGTGTGGAAAATGGAGCCCTGCATCTCCAGCTCGCTGCGCAGCTCATAGGAGTTGACCAGATTGCCGTTGTGGGCCAGGGCCATGCGGCCCTTGATGTGGTTGACCACAATGGGCTGGGCGTTGAGCCTGTCGGTGGAGCCGGTGGTGCCGTAGCGCACATGGCCCACGGCCATGTTCCCCTGGCCCAGGGAGGCCATTACCGCCGGCGTGAACACGTCATTCACCAGCCCTACATCCTTATAGGACTGGAAAAGTCCGTCGTCATTGACTACAATGCCGCAGCTCTCCTGCCCCCGGTGCTGGAGGGCAAAAAGGCCATAGTAGGCCGTAGAGGCCACATCCATGGCCTCCGGGGCGTAAATGCCGAAAACGCCGCACTCCTCTCTGAGGTTTCCCATACTTTACGCTCCCAGCAGCCGGCGGCTCATCTCCTGATAGGCCCCTTCCACGTTGCCCAAATCCCGGCGGAAACGGTCCTTGTCCAGCTTCTCCCCGGTCTTTACGTCCCAGAACCGGCAGGTATCCGGGCTGATTTCATCTGCCAGGACTACTGTGCCGTCCGCTGTGCGGCCAAACTCCAGCTTGAAATCCACCAGGGTAATCCCGCAGGCTAAAAGCTCCGCCTTCAAAAAGTCGTTCACTGCAAAAGCATAGCGGGCAATGGTGTCCAGCTCCTCCTCCGTGGCCAGGTGGAGGGCCAGGGCGTGATAGCGGTTAATCAGCGGGTCGCCCAGCTCGTCATTCTTATAGGAGAACTCCAGGGTGGGGGCGTCAAAGACAATCCCCTCCTCCACCCCATAGCGCTTGGCAAAGGAGCCGGCGGAGACATTGCGCACAATGACCTCCAGGGGGATAATGGAGACTTTCTTCACCGCCGTCTCCCTGTCAGAGAGCTCCGCAATGAAATGGGTGGGCACGCCTGCGGCCTCCAGCTTCTGCATCAAGTGGTTGGTCATGCGGTTGTTGATGGCGCCCTTCCCCTGGATGGTGCCCTTCTTCTCCCCGTTAAAGGCAGTGGCGTCATCCTTATAAGAGACAATCACCACATTGGGGTCATCGGTTGCAAAGACCTTCTTGGCCTTTCCCTCATAGAGCTGCTCACGTTTTGTCATGTTCTGATATCCTCCGTTTATGCTTCAGTGGTTATATTTTGCTGCAATCTCCTCATTTTTCTCCAGGACGCGGCGCTCCGCCGCCGCCCGGTGGGCCCGGAGCTTCTCCGCCAGGGCCGCATCCTCCACCGCCAGAATCTCCACCGCCAGCAGGGCGGCGTTGGCCGCGCCGTCGATGGCCACAGTGGCCACCGGGATGCCGGAGGGCATCTGCACCGTCGCCAGAAGGGCATCCATGCCGTCCAGGGCTGCCGAGGAGATGGGAATGCCAATTACAGGCAGCGTGGTATTGGCCGCCACAGCGCCGGCCAGATGGGCCGCTTTTCCGGCCGCGGCAATCAAAACGCCGAAGCCCGCCTCCCGGGCGCCGGAGACAAAGTCCCGGACTGCCTCCGGTGTCCTGTGAGCTGAATAGACATGGACTTCAAAAGGGACTGCAAATTCCCGCAAGGTATCTATGGCCTTTTCGACCACCTTCAAATCGCTGTCGCTCCCCATGAGAACTGCCACTTTTTTCATAAATTCCCTCCAAATATTGGCCGGCCGGCAAAAAGGAAAAAAGGGCAGTCCCACTCTTTATATTGCAGGACTGCCCAGACGGTCGACAAAACTTCCGCCCTTTTGCTCCCATGTGGTCATCCACGCCCCGTCAGTTACAAAAGGACTTTCTATTTATATTTGTATTATAGCCATGCTTGTCGGAAAAAGTCAATAAGAAATCCCCACCAAATCCTGCCCTTTGACAAAAAAGTCCCTGTGCATATTGTCAGGGACTTTTTCAAAACTGCGCTTTGCTATGGCGACAGGGCAAAAATATCCGAGCGGTAGCCGTTTGTATCAAACAGGTAGTTGTACTGCAAAAGCTGGTAGCGCCACAGGGCGCTGCTCTCCAAAACAGCCGCATCGGAAAGGCTGTACCAGTTCCCCGCCGCATCATAGCAACCATAGGCGTTGATAACCGGGTACTGCGTGCGCAAATCCTTTAAGAAAGCGCCATAGTCGCTGTACTCCAGCCCTGCGGCCTCCAGGAGGATTTGGCCCAGATAGTTGATGGAGGTATAGCCCAGTTCAGCCTCCTCAATATCATAGTTTGCCCAGATGTAAAAAGGCGTAATGTAGCGCCGCTGCTCCTCCTCGTCTGTCAAATCTGCCATCATCTTCCCATAGAGCAGCTCGTAGAACCCCGACTCCAGATTGGGCTGGTGGTCTCCAAAAAAGAGAATCATCACCGGCTCCTCCTGGGTCTCAAAATAGGCAAAGAGCTCCTGTGTGGCCGTGTCCGTAATGTTCATCAGCGTCAGATACTGCTCCGTCTCCGGGAACAGCCCCTCCCAGCCTGTAACCTGGACTGTTGAATTCATGGACGTGGAGGTATAGCCCCCGTGGTTCTGCATGGTGATGTTGAAAAGGAAGAGCTTCTCCCCTTCCTCCCGGGCCTCAAAACGCTCAATCAGATAGGCATAGTCACTCTCGTCGGTCACATACCCTCGGAGCTTCCGGGGATTTTGATAGTCGTCAATGAAGTGGACCTCGTCAAAGCCAAAAAGGTCATAGACCTCCTCCCGGTTCCAGCCCGACGCGTAGTAGGGGTGCATGGCCACCGAGGTGTACCCCTGCTCCTCCAGAATGGAGACCATCGTGTCCTTTTCATAGTGGATATAGAGCTGATAGGGTACGCTGCCCGTGGGGATATAGGCCATGGTATTCCCCGTCAGGAACTCAAACTCGCTGTTGGCCGTATTCCCGCCCCGGACAGAGGAATATACATAGCCCTGGATGGTGTTCTCCGAGAGGGAATCAAAAAACGGCAGCACATCCGTATTGGTCTCAAAGGCCCCTATCTGGCGCAAATCGGAAAAGCTTTCGCTGACAATGACGATGATGTGGGGATTTACCCCCGTATTCTCCGATTCATTCTCAATCTCTGCGGCAATGGTATCCAGATTTTCGTCACTGTAATCGGCCGGCTCCGTCACTGCCAGCTTCTGAAGGGTAATCATAAAATACATCACCGAGCTCTCCTCATAGTCGTTCTCATTCCAAGTGATGTAGATGCCCGACCGGGAGAGGAGGTTCGTCTGGAAAAACAAGACGGCATAGACCGCCACCGCCGCCGCACAGGCGCAGCGCACAAAGATGCCCCGCCAACGCCACTGGCCGGCGGCGCCCGCGCAGAGCTGCCAGCCCGCCCAGCCGCCGGTAAGAGACATCAGAATGCCGCTCACCAGTACAGCGCCGATTTCCAGGGTGTAGTTCCCGGCAACGCTCATAGCCGTAGACAGGCTGGTGACATCCACTGCCAAAAACAGCCTGCCGCGAAACGCCATCAGGGCATAGTTGACGACGCCGAAGAGCAGCGTTATGGCTGTCCCCGCGGCCACAGCCGCCCGGGCGCTGCCCACAACGGCAAACAGCGCGGCGTACAGCGCCAGCACCCAGAGGACCCCATACACATGCATAGGCGTATCCTCTTGGGAAAACCAGGTGAAGGTCCCCTGGGCCAGGGTCTCCCCTACGACATAAGCCCCCACGGCGCAGAAAACCAGCACCGGCAGCACCGCCGCCAGCCGCAGCTCCGCCCGGCGCAGGACCGCCGCCAGGGCCAGGGCAGCCGCCTGTACGCCCAAGGTCAGGAATAAATCTCTGGCCGCCATCCCGGAGGCCAGGGATAAAATTATAAAAAAGGTTATATAGAGCAAAAGGGCCAAGCCAGTCTGCCGGCTGCTCCCCTGTGACTTTTTCCGCTGCGCCTTCTTCATGGCTGTTTCCAGATTCCTTTCTGATGGGAAATATCAAATCCAGAAATACACATTACCACAGGCCTGCATCTGATTTGTAAATAAACTGAAAAGTTTTTGTGAAAAGGAGCGAAAATCCGAAAATCCATATTTTTTCACTGGAATTTCATCATTTCTTTATAAAAAATTATATTTAATAGTTTGGAAATTACTTTTTGGTTTCTTTCGTAATATATACTTGGTATTATAATCATGCAAGAGACAGTTTCATCTTTTTCATTTTGTCCTCATCCCATACAGGAACACCGGAACGGAATGTCGCACCGTTCCGGTGTTTCTGTTTTTCTGCCCGGCAGTGCCTGCAGATGGCCACCCTCCTATTTCTCCTCTATCGGAAGCACCGGCAGAGAGACATGCGCCGGATAGCGTCCTCCCGTGTACAGGATGTGCCGGCCGTGGTTATCCGGAATAACGCGGTTGCGCGCCCCGCCGGGCACAGAATGCCCCATAAAATCGTACCCGGCCACTGAAATCTGGAGCTGCATCCCTTTTTCAAAGCGGATTGCCGTGGGCCACAGCGGTATTACCACCGGCACAATCTCACCAGGAGAGAGCTTTTCCGGCTTTCTGAAGCTGTGCTCGGGATAATTCTCTTCCGAGCGCGCATCGTCCAGCGCCCGCAGGGAAACCCGCAGACGGTTATCCGGCCCGGAATAGGGCTGTTTTCCAAAGCCCGGCACGCTGGCCAGCGTCCCATCCGGCTTCAGCGCGATTGCCCGGACAAAAAGGTCCATGTCGTCATGGCCCTCCGCCGCTACCCAGAGATAGACATTGATATTGCCCACCACCTCTGTATCCTCCTGGAAGGTATAGATGAAATCCAGCCGCCCTGTGGAATCAGACTGAGAAAAAGCTTCATCCTGCATCTCAAAATATTGAAAGGGCACTTCTGCCGCATAGCTCCCAGACGCCTCCTCCGGCAATGCCTCTGCCATACTGCAGGTCGCTGCGTCCAGATAGAGTATCTTTCTGACCTCCCGGGGAATGGGCCAGTCGGCCTCCGGCCGCTCCCGGATATTCTCTCCGGCCGGATTCAGCACCGACAGCCGGACCCGCGGCGTCATTTTCCAGCCATTCTCTACTCCCTTGCAGTAGCAGTCAAAAAAGGGCAGCAGCTCCCTGCGGCAAAACGCATCGCTGGCCATCAGGGCGCAGTTGTCACTCTCATGGACATACAGCCACTTTTCCCGGCTGCTTGTCTGCCGGAATGCATCAAAGCTGCCGCGCACATGGTAAAAACTAAAAAAGCCTCACAGGAGATACATAGGCACCGTGATTTTTTCAAAGGGCGCCCGTTTTGTCTCCCAATAGGCATCATAATAGGGGTGCGTCCGAATCATTTCCCGGACATCCTCCTGGTATGTGCTGCCGGGTGTAAAATAATCGCGGGCAAAGCCTATGTCGGGAATCCCCATACGGATGTACTCGTCCCGATACATATTGCCATGTCCCTCGCAAGGGGCAATGCAGGCCAGATGGGGCGGATGCTTAGCCGCCATGTACCACTGGTTAATGCCCAGCCAGGAGGCCCCAATTGTGCCAACGCGCCCGGTACACCAGCTCTGGGCGGCAACCCACTCCACCAAATCATAGTAGTCGTCGCTGTCCTGCCCCTGGCCAAAATAGGAGGCATCCCCTTGGGAGTTGCTGCCGCCCCGGATATCGGCCACTACAATTGCATAACCGCTTTCCATCCAAATGAGCGGATCCAGGGAATGGTTGACCCGCCAGGGAGAGCCGCCAGTCATTCCCCGGGCGATGTTCGCCCCTATGGATGTGTCCTCCTCCGGCAGCACCGGGGCATGCGCATCCTTTCCAAAGGGCGTCAGCGTAACAACCGCAGGGCAAGGCTGCTCTGCCGGCAGCTTTTGAAAAAGATTTGCCCGTATGCAAAGGCTGTCCCGCATCGGGATGGCAATATCATATTGAATTTGGAAATCAAAGGGAACCGCCCAATCTCCCCGCCAGGACATTTCCCCTTGGCGCAGGACCTCTATCCGGGGATTTAGGTCCCCATAGGTACGCCCCTTTGCCGGGTCATCCCCCGGCCGCTCGATGTTGACTCGCTGCGAATGGTGATAGGCCACCTGTATCCCGCCAATTTCCTTGAAAATCCGCTCTTCCAAAGCATCTGCTCCTCTCTGTACACACACCGCCCCGACAGAATGCCGGGGCGGCTTTTTTCTGCATTCGTCGGGCCGTTACCGGGCATTGAACCTGTCTAAAGCTGCCTGCTGTACACCAATGCAGGTTTGGACGCCCATCGACTCCAGGTGGGACCGGAATTCATCAAAGCTCTCCTCTGTCAGCGGCGTCTCTCCTGTGATGACATTCAGAGTCCACTCGTTAATATAGACAGAGAGCTCTGTATAAATATCGGTAAATGTCTGTTCCTCTTCGGCAGTCATGGACATGCCCAGTGGGAAGCGGTAGCCTATCTCGAATTGATATCCCCACATATCCGGAGCGGTCATCTGATCCTCTGTATAGCCAATCTCCAGCTTCTCCCAGTCATAAACACAGGATGCATAGCGGGATGTGGCATACAGCTCCAGGCCCGTATTGATGGCTAGGCCTTCCGGATTGTTGACAATCAGGTCTGTGAGGGCCGGCTCTCCGTTTTCGTCATATTCCCAGCCTTCTCCCTCGAGACCGTAGTTCATCAGGAAAATGCCTTCATCTGAATAGCGGTAGTCCATCCAGCGCACTGCAAGCTCAATGTTCTCACAGTCGGTCGTAATATAATTCATCCCCTGCGCCGTTTCTACCGAGACGTCATCGGCAAAATACAATGTTTCGCTTGCATCAGACCGGGTATAGGGGATAGCCACTGCGCGAAAATCCGGGTCGGCATTGACGCCGGCAAAATAGCTGAGCGAGCCCTGGGACGTGCTCCACACACCACATCGATCCTGCGCCACAGCAGCTTCATCTACCTGAATATCCGTAGCCGCCATAAAGTCGGGATAAATCAGCCCCTCCGCATACCATGTCTGCGCCAGACTCAGGTAATCGTACATGGCGTCCTCCATGGGCCCGCAATAGACTGTCCCGTCAATCTGGTAAAAGGGCTCCAGCCCCGCGGCCTTGTCAGCAGCGGCCTCCAGCCCAAAGCCATATCCCAGATAGTTCGGGCCATAATAGGGAATCCACAGCGTCGCGTCATATTCTGTCTTGAAGGCTGTCAGGACATCGTGCAGCTCATCATAAGTATACGGAATTTCCATGCCCAGCTCATCCAGCCAATCCTGACGAATGACCATACCATTCGTTACCGGAATTCCCTCCTTCGTAAAGAGATAGAAAGCGGGAATCCTGCCATCATCCAGCATAGTGGCCTTATAGTTGATCTCGGTCCGGTTCCGAATCGCCGTATAATTCGGGGCATACTCCTCCAGATATTCGCTCAAATCCACAATAACGCCGTCATCCAGCAGCGCGGACTCTCCTCCGGAATACATGGTGCCCCAGGCATACACGATGTCGGTCATATCTCCGCCGGCCACCATTATATTGAATCTCTCCGTGGCAATAGGCGGCCCTACAACCTGAAATTCCACGGTTACATTGGTACGCTCCTCCATTTCCTTCCACACACTCAAATCCTTTAGGTCGTCTATGTAATTAAAGGCGCCTGTTAAAACGTACCAGTAAGTCAATGT
>CAZRNK010000030.1:0-12755 GCA_964601435.1 uncultured Oscillospiraceae bacterium
TCTGTATCATACCTGCATTATACTACTTTTTTCTCTATTGGTACAGCTTCTTAGTCAGAAGCCTCGGGACCGTGGGCAAAATGTTGGAAAGCCCTCCAGCAACCAATACGGGCCTTAGGCCCTGGACAAAGCAGGGGCTTAGTGCCAGTCTTTGTTCCACTCCCGAAGCCGGATAATATACTGCGAAGCGCTACAAAGCGTGTATTCCCAGATACTTGTCCGCACCAGGGCCCTGTGGCCCGGCAAATGGTTGCTGGAGACAAATTAGATTACTTCCCCCAGCCCAAATGCAACCAGCTCAGATTCAACCGGGAAGGAGTCAAGAGGGAACCCGACTTTTGTGGTCGGGTTCTCTCTTGTGGCCTTTCTTTGGGCTCCACCCGTTTCTTTTGCCACAAAAGAAATGGGTGGAAAGTACAGAGCCGGCGGCTGCCGGCACCAGGGCCCTGTGGCCCGGCAAATCGACGCTGGAGACAAATCAGACAAACTCCCTCAGCCAAGCCGCAACCGACTGCGGCTTATAGGGGGGAGTCCAGAGGGGCCCGGCATTGGCAGCCGGGCCCCTCTGGCGGCGTTTCTTTTGGTTACTTTTCTTTCGCTGTTGAAAGAAAAGTAACAGTACTCCCGTCCCGCCCGCAGGCGGAAAAATGTTCTTTTGCGTACTTTTCTTAGGCGCAAAGAAAAGCAGCGCCCTCATTTGCCCCATCAAGCTGGGTCGGGATAGAGGATGCACTCCGGCGCCACCCGGTGGGTATTGCCGCCCTCCCAGGAGACGACGGCGTAGTCATCCACATACTCCACCGCCACAGCGTCCCAGGCCACCGGCTCCCCCGTGTCCAAATCCACGCAGTCCTCTGTCAGCCGGACCGGATAACGGAGCAGGCGCTGGTTTTCCGCCGTGTACTCCATCAAATCCGCCAGCAGCACCCAGCCGATATTGTCCACTGCTGCGTCAAAGGTAAAGAACTCCACCAGGGCCCAGGTCTCCTCCCCGGCATAGACCACCGCATCCACCGTCACCATCTGATAGCACAAAGTCCGGTTTACCGGCGCATCCAGGTTGGGAATGCCCCGCACTTCAGCGGCCTCCGATGTCATAATCAGACGGTTATGGATGTCCAGCGCCAGCGTGGAATCGTCGGCATTGGTCATGTGAATCTCGCCGTCTGCCGCAGCAGGTGCAGAGGCAGCAGCACCGCCTTCCGCAGCGCTGTTCTCTTCAATTTCAAGGGGCGTCAGGCTGCCCTCCTGGAAATCCAGGAGCCAATACTCATCCCCGCTGATGAGCACTGCCCCCGCCCTGGAGGCCGCCGCCACTTCCCCCTGCCAGCCCTCCGGCACCGGCTGCTGCCGGCAGTCGCCGGAGGCAATGTCCGCCGTCCACAGCGCATCCCCCTGGCTGTAGAAAACCTGTCCGCCGCCCACATAGGAGACATGCTCTACGCTCCAGGTCTCTGTTTCGCCGCCGGAGGTGGGGACGGCGCACAAGCTGGCTTCTCCGCTCTCAGCGAGGCTGACCCACCAGAGCCGCCCGTCCTCCAGCCAGATTTGTCCGTTTACGTTATTGGGCGTCTGGGACAGGCAGGTAAAACTGCCCGTCTCCACATCGAACCGGAAGGGGAGGTTCTGGCCCGTTTCGCCCTGCATTACCCCATAGATATATGCCCCGTCACTGAGCAGGGACAGCGCCGGCAGGGAAAACTCCTCCCAAACTGCAAGGGATGTTTCCTCCAGGCTGAAGGTACACAGCCAGGTGCACTCTGCCTCTGTGTCCAGGGCCAGGAAGGCCAGGTACTCCCCCGCCGTCTGCAGTCCCCTGGCAATCACCCAGGGACTCCAGCGGGGCCGCCCCGCAGCGTCGTCGCCGTACTCCAGGGACGCCTCATACAGCACCCGGCTCCCCTCCGGCCCTTCGGCAGTGAGCCGCCAGCCCTGGCTGTCCGCAGCCAGGGAATAAATTTCGCCGTTCAGGGCCACAGCCGCGCAGCTCTCAGAAATCTGCGTCAGGGTATTCTCCCCCGAAAGCTGCCATGTCCCCCGGGTGTTGGAGAAAACCAGCCCCGGGTCCGCCGTCTCCGGCGCGCAGGCGCACAGGAAAACCAGCGCACCCAGCAGCAGAAAAGCCAAAATCCTGCGCATCCTTCTCTCCTCCTTCGCTTTGACCCAAAACAGGCATTGCTATTGTACAATCTGCGTCCCGGTTTTGCCGTCCAGGGCGTCCTGGGCCTTCTCCAAGTGGGTAATCACCGCCCGGCGGCCCGCCCGACCTCGGACAAACTCCACTGTCGCCTGGACCTTGGGCAGCATGGAGCCGGCGGCAAACTGCCCCTGGGCGATATACGTCTCCGCCTCCGCCGCCGTCAGGGTATCCAGCCAGCGCTGGGTACTCTTTCCAAAGTCCACGGCCACCTTCTCCACAGCGGTCAGGATAATCAGCACATCCGCGTCAATCTGCTCCGCCAGGCAGGCGGCGGCAAAGTCCTTGTCTATGACGGCAGACACCCCTGCCAGATGGTGGTTCCCCTGGACAATCACCGGGATGCCCCCGCCGCCGGCGGCAATTACCACCTGCCCGGCATCCAGGAGGGTGCGGACCGTGGCAATCTCAATAATCTCCTTTGGCCGGGGGCTGGCCACCACACGCCGCCAGCCCCGCCCGGCATCCTCCATCACCTGGCAGTGCTTCTCCTCCGCCAGCGCCCGGGCCTCCGCCTCGGTCATAAAGGCGCCGATGGGTTTGGTGGGCGTTAAAAAGGCCGGGTCGTCCGGGTCCACAGCCACCTGGGTCAGCAGCGTGTCCACCGGGACGCGGAGCCCCCTGTCCAGGAGCGCTTCCCGGAGGGCGTTCTGCAAATCATAGCCAATATACCCCTGGCTCATGGCCACGCAGACGGACAAGGGCATGGTGTCCGCCTCGGGTTCGGTGCGCTTATAGGCGGCAAAGGCGTTTTGAATCATCCCCACCTGGGGGCCGTTTCCGTGTGCGATGGCCACCTGGTGCCCCGCTGCCACCAGCCCCACAATGGCCTGGGCCGTGACGCGCACCGCCGCCATCTGCTCCGGCAGATGAACCCCCAGGGCATTGCCCCCCAGGGCCACAACAATTCTCGACATAGGTATACCTCCCTGTGGATTTGGAGGGCCGGGCGCCTTACTGCAGTTTCCAGCGGGGCGTGCCCCGGCTGTAGAGCGCGCGCAGCATGGCGGCGGGGTCGCGCACCTTCGCCAGGAAAATCATGGCCGCGATGATATAGGGCTTGTAGCTGGCCTCCTTATACAGCGGCGTGCGGTAGCGGTCAAAGACGGAGGCGTCCACCTCCCCCTTCTCGCAGGAGACGCCGGTGATGTCCGCCGGCAGGCAGTGGAGGTACAGGGCCTTCCCGCCCCGGGTCGCGGCCATCAATTCCTCGCTGCAGGTCCAGTCCTGATGACCGGCATTTTGGGCCAGGAGCTCCTGCTCCAGGGCCGCAATCCCCGCGCTGTCCCCCTGGGCATAGAGGGCTGTGCGCTTCTCCATGGCGGCAAAGGGGGCCCAGCTCTTGGGATAGACGATATCCGCATCCCGGAAGGCCTCCGCCATGGAATTGACTTTCGTAAAGCTGCCGCCGGAGCGCTGGGCATTGGCGGCGGCGACGGCCTCCACCTCAGGCATCACCTCGTACCCCTCGGGATGGGCCAGCACCACATCCATGCCAAAGCGGGTCATCAGGCCGATGACGCCCTGGGGCACGCTGAGGGGCTTGCCATAGCTGGGGGAATAGGCCCAGGTCATGGCAATCTTCTTGCCCTTCAGATTTTCCACGCCGCCGAACTCATGAATCATGTGGAGCATATCCGCCATGCACTGGGTGGGGTGGTCGATGTCGCACTGGAGGTTCACCAGGGTGGGCCGCTGCTCCAGGACGCCGTCGGCATAGCCCTCTGCCACGGCGTCTGCCACCGCATGCATATAGGCGTTGCCCTTGCCGATGTACATGTCGTCCCGGATGCCGATGACGTCCGCCATGAAGGAAATCATGTTGGCCGTCTCCCGGACGGTCTCCCCGTGGGCAATCTGGCTCTTGCCCTCGTCCAGGTCCTGGATCTCCAGCCCCAGCAAATTGCAGGCGCTGGCAAAGGAAAACCGCGTCCGGGTGGAGTTGTCCCGGAACAGGCTGATGCCCAGGCCGGAATCAAAGATTTTCGCGGAGATGTTCTCCTCCCGGAGGGCCCGGAGGGCGTCTGCCACGGTGAACACCGCCTCCAGCTCCGCATCTGTCTTTTCCCAGGTCAGGAAGAAATCCTTTTCATAAAGCCCGCTGACGTCCAGCCTCTCCAGGCGCTGCACCAGGGCGGCAAGTTTCTCTGTCATTTTCAAAATCCTCCTTATGCAAAGTAACAGCCCGGCAGGGCGGCATAGACGGCGGCGCAGGTCACCAAATCCTGTTTCCAGGTCCGCTCATTGGGGGCGTGGGCCTGGGCCTCCGCCCCGGGGCCGAAGCCGATACAGGGGATGCCGTTGCGGCCCATAATGGTAACGCCGTTGGTAGAGAAGGTCCATTTGTCCGTCAGCGGCCGCTTGGCCCGCTCCGCCTGGGTCTCCTTCGAGCCGATGCGCGACGCACCGTAGAGCCCATGGTGGGCCGCCTCCATGGCCCGCGTCAGGGGGTGGTCCGCCGGCAGCACCCAGGTGGGGAAATAGCATTCAATGGGATAGACGCAGCCCGTCCAGGAGGGCCGGTCATATTGGTACATGGAGACAACCACGTCCTCGCCGTACTTTTTTACCGCGGGCAGGGCGCGGATTTCCTCCAGGCAGCTCTCCCAGGTCTCTCCGGCGGTCATCCGCCTGTCCAGGGAGACGGAGCAGGAGTCCGCCACAGCGCACCGGCTGGGGGAAGTAAAGAAGATTTCGCTCACGGTAATGGTGCCCCGGCCCAGGAACCGGGCGTCCTCCCAGCGGGGGTTGAACGCCGGAGAGAGCATCTTGACAAGGCCCTTAATCTCCGTGGCCGCCTCCGCATCGTTTTCGTTCAGGGCCCGGACATCCTGGAGGATATCCGCCATTTTATAGATGGCGTTGTCCCCCCGCTCTGGGGCGCTGCCGTGGCAGGAGACGCCCTTCACGTCCACCCGGATTTCCATACGGCCCCGGTGGCCCCGGTAGATGCCCCCGTCTGTGGGCTCGGTGGAAACCACAAACTCGGGGCGGATGTCGTCCTCGTGGATGATGTACTGCCAGCAGAGCCCGTCGCAGTCCTCCTCCTGGACGGAGCCCACCACCAGCACCCGGTATTTGTCGTTCAAAAGCCCTAAATCCCGCATAATCCGGGCGCCGTAGACGCTGGAGACCATTCCGCCCAGCTGGTCGCTGGTGCCCCGGCCGCCAATCTCCGTCTCGCTCTCATAGCCCTCGTAGGGGTCAAAGGCCCAGTTGTCCCGGTTGCCAATCCCCACGGTGTCGATGTGGCTGTCAAAGGCGATGAGGGTCTCCCCGCTGCCCATGTAGCCCAGGATATTTCCCTGGGGGTCAATCTCCACCTTATCATAGCCCAGGCGCTCCATCTCCTGGCGAATCCGCTCCACATGGCCCTTCTCCCCGGCGCTCTCCCCGGGGATGGCCACCAAATCCCGCAAAAAGGCGGTCATATCCTGTGCATAGCCCTGGGCCGCCGCCTTGATTTTTTCAAAGTCCATTTTTGCTCTCCTTTTCTTCAATTTCTATTTCCGCACAGCCTCCGGCAGGAGGTGGGTATAGCGCGTCAGCACCGCTGCCGCCAGCGCCCCGACGCCGTCGGGCAGCGCCTCCGGCGCGACCTCTCCCGCCCCGGAGGGGAGGCGGTAGCGCACCTTGCCCCCGTCCAGGGGCAGGAAACCAAAGTTCTCACTCTCCGCAAAATCCGCCTCCGTCCAGAACAGCGTCAGCTTCTCCCGGTAGGGGGCGCTGTCATAGGGACAGAACACGGCGCAGTTGCCGCACTCGTTGCACATGCCGTCTATATGGAGAATCTGGGGCTTTCCGTCCACCATGACCCGCACGTTGGCCCGGTTGGGGCACACCTCCAGGCACAGCTCGCACACCGTGGGGCATTCCAGGCACCGGTAAGACTGGGCGCAGGAGGCGCAGTCAGCCACCAGCTGGCCCCGCTTAAACCGGGCGGAGAAATCCATGGCGTCCACATTTTCCCCGACGCCCACATCCGGGTTCCAGTCGGCAATCGCCCGGCTGGCCCGGGTGGCTCCGGCAATGGCCTGCACCACGGTGGAGGGCCCGGAGGCGGCGTCCCCCGCCAGATAGATGCCCGGCACGCTGCTCGCCCCGGTCTTTTCGTCCACCTTCGCCCGGCCCCGGCTGTCCATCTCTATGCCCAGGGCGGCATAGAGAGCGCTGTCCGTCCGCTCGCCTATGGCAGCAATGACGGTATCCGCCGGGACGAATTCTGTCTTGTCCGTAGCCACCGGGCTCCGGCGGCCGCTTGCATCCGGCGCCCCCAGTTCCATCACCTGGCAGGTGAGCACGCCGTCGCGCACGCCGATGGGGGAAAGCAGCGGCCGGAAAATCACCCCGTCCGCCTCGGCGTGGACGAGTTCTTCCTCGTCTGCAGGCATGTTCCGCTTATCCCGGCGGTAGACCAGGGACACCTGTTCCACCCCCGGCACCTGGAGGGCAGCCCGGGCGGCATCCATGGCCGTATTGCCCCCGCCTACAATTACCACGTTTTTCCCCAGATGTACACTGGCGGGGTCTGACTTGAACGCCTCCAGGAAGGCGATGACATTTTGCGCCTCGCCGTATTCCAGCGCCAGCTTTCCCGGTATCCAGGCGCCGGTGCAGATCACGGCGGCGTCGAATCCATCCAGCTCTCCCCGGCTGGTGATGGGGTGGTTTACCGCAAAGGTCACGCCCATGGCCCGGCAGAGAGAGATATCCTTTTCAATGTCCCCGTCGGAAATCCGGAAGGGGGGGATGACCCGGCGGACGATGCCGCCCAGCACGCCGCTTTTTTCAAACACCGTCACAGCGCACCCCGCCCGGGCCAGGAAGAAGGCCGCGGACAGGCCCGCCGGCCCGCCGCCCACTACGGCGACGCGCTTGCCATTGGGCGCGGCGGGCTTCAGCTCCGGCAGAAGGGCCTCATACCCCTCCCGGGCGCTGGCGAGCTTGACGCCCCGGATGTCCACGCTCTCCTCATAGTGGAAGCGGGTGCATCTGTCCATGCACCGGTGGTTGCAGATGGTGCCCGTAATAAAGGGCAAGGGGTTCCGGTTTGTAATGAGCCGGAGGGCCTCCAGGGGCTTGCCCTCGCCGTAGAGCCGGAGATAGCCGGGGATGTCCTGCTCAATGGGACAGCCTCCCCGGCAGGGGGCCAGGAAGCAGTCCAGAAGGGGCACCTTTTTGCCGTTTTTCCGGGAGGGCATGGGCTTGATGGGCTTTCGATACCGGGCGTCTGTCCGGCCACGGGCCGCAATGGCCCCAAGCTTCTCCACATCCACGCCGGTAAAGGGGCCGTAGGGCTGCGCACCGATGATGTCCCCCATCTGGTGGAAGCGGGCATAGCCGCCGGGCTTTAAAATCGTCGTGGCCATGGTGATGGGCCAGATGCCTGCGGCAAACAGGTCCCCCACCGTCAGGGCATCCGCCCCGCCGGAATAGGAAATCCGCAGCTTCCCGTTAAATTCCCGGCTCAGCTTCTCCGCCAGGGCAGTGGTCAGGGGAAACAGGCTCCGGCCGGACATGTACATCTCCTCTGCGGGCAGCTCTCCCGCCGCTACCGTGACGGGGAAGGTGTTGGTGAGCTTTACGCCAAAGGTAAGGCCCTTTTCCGCCGCCAGAGCCTGGAGGCGCTGCAGCATGGGCACCGCGTCGGTGTACTGCAAATCCCCCTTGAAATGGTGGTCGTCAAAAACCATATAGTCATAGCCCAGGCTATCCAGGGTCTCCCGGGCAAAATCATAGCCCAGGAGGGTGGGATTACACTTGACAAATGTGTGCAGCCCCTTCTCCTCCAGGAGATAGACGGCGATTTTCTCAATCTCCTCCGGCGGACAGCCGTGGAGGGTGGAGAGGGTGATGCTCCGGCATACATGGGGAGAGATGGCGCGGATGTACGCCTCGTTCACACGGCGGAAGCGGCGGACATTTTGCAGGGCCCACTGGGTACATTCCTGCCAGATGGGCGTCTGCCCGGCGTCACGGAGCCCCTCGATAAAGGCGTCAATCTTCTCCGACTGAATCCCCGCCAAATCATAGCCCACGGACATATTGAAAATGAACCCGTCGCCGCTGCCCAGCTCCAGCTCCTTCGACAGGAGCTTCAGGGCAAACCAGGCCTTCACATACTCCTCGAAGGCCTGCTGCACCGTCAGCTCTGTGGACCACTCGCAGTTATAGCACTCGTCCCCCGCCGCAATGCAGGGCTTGCCCACACAGGCGGAGAGCGCCGCGCCGTCCATTACCTGAACCGTCTTGAGCTCAAAGAAGCGGCTGCCCGCCCCATAGGCGGTGATAATATTCTGGGCAAGCTGGGTATGGGGCCCCGCCGCGGGGCCAAAGGGGGTCTCCAGCTTCTCCCCAAACAGCTCCAGGGCCCGGCCAGGCCGGGCTTTATAGAGCTTATCCACGCCAAAGAGGGTCTTCCCCTGCTCATATTCTGTCAAAATCCATTCCATCAGGGCGTCAAATGGAATGGGCCGCATCACATCGCCCATTTTCACACCTCCACAAAAATTCTTTCCATATTCCAATGTTGCGTTCTCAGCCGTTCAGGGCCTTCCAGAGCTTTTCCGCCTCTACCAGGATTTCCGCATTGATTTTCTCTTCATCGATGCCTACAAGCGCCCGGTCGCGCATCAGCACCCGGCCATTGATAATGGTGGTCTGGCACTGCCGGCCCGTCATGCCGTAGAGCATATGGCCGTCGATGTTGGCATCCGAAAACGGAGTAAAGGGCTTGTAGTCCATGACGATGATGTCCGCCGCCGCGCCGGGGGCCAGGACCCCCAGTCGCCGCCCGAAGCAGCGCCCGGCAATCTCGGCGTTATTCCGGAAGAGCATATCCGTCACCTCCTGCCAGGCCACGTTGGGCAGGCAGGAGGTGTGCCGCTGGATAATCAGGGCCACCTTCAGGCTCTCCAGCATGTCGTGGGTATAGGCGTCTGTGCCCATCCCCACCAGGATGCCCTTTTGCATCATCTGCAGCACTGGGGAGCAGCCCACGGCGTTGCCCATGTTGGATTCCGGATTGTTGACCACCATGGTATCCGTCTCATGGATGATGTCCATCTCCGCGGCGTTGACGTGGATACAGTGGCCCAGAATGGTTTTGCTGCCCAGAATCCCCGCGTTCAGAAGCCGGTTTACCGGGCGGCAGCCATAGCGGCGCAGGCTGTCATAGACGTCGTTCATCCCCTCGGAGACATGGATGTGGTAGCCCACTCCTTCCGTATTGGCCGCCGCCATGGCTTCAAAGGTCTCATCGGAGATGGTAAAGAGGGCATGGCCGCCAAACATGGCCCGGAGCATATCGCTGCCCTGCTCCCGGGCATAGCGGGCGAAGGCGGCGTTTTCCTCAATCGCCGCGCGGCACTTCTCCATGCCGTCCCGCTCGGAGACCTCATAGCACAGGCAGCTGCGGATGCCCAGCTCCCGGGCCACCTCCGCGATGGCAAAGAGGCTGCCGGAAATCTCGCAGTAGCTGGCGTGGTGGTCAAAGATGGTCGTGACCCCCTGCTTGATGCAGTCGAGTATGGTGGCATAGGCGCTCATCCGCGTCCCCCGGAGGGTCAGGTGCCTGTCGATGTTCCACCACATCCCGTCCAGCACCTCATAGAAGCTGGTGGGGTTATAGCCCCGGATGCTCAGGCCCCGGGCCAGGGCGCTGTAGATGTGCGTGTGGGCGTTAATCAGCCCCGGCATAATCACCCCGCCCCGGGCATCCACAAACTCCGCCGCCGGGTATTGCCTCTCCATGTCGGCCCGGGGTCCCACCGCGACGATGTCCCCGCCTTCGGTGACAACCGCGCCGTCCGCCAGATAGGGCTGTTCGGCATTCCGGGTGATGACCTTTCCGTTTCCAATCAGCAGCATGGGCAGATTCCTCCTTCTTTTCCCGTTTTCCGTCTGATGTACAGAAGGGAGCGTCCCTTCCGGGCCGCTCCCTTCTCTCAGGCGCACGAAACCGGCCTCCCTGCCCTCCAGGAGCGACACCAGCCCGTGCGCAAAGCACTTCGTTTCAGCTGAACTCTTTTTAGATCTATGAAAATTATAGTATATAGCGCTGGAAAAATCAAGAGAAAAAAGATTTGCATTTTCTTTTCCATTACGTTATCCTATAAAAAGAATAAAGAAAAGGAGGGGACATCTGTTCATGGACTGGTATCCTCTGTTCAACTCCCTGCGGATTGCCGCAATTTCCACCGTGGCTACCTTTTTTCTCGGCATTCTGGCCGCCTATTATATTGCCAGGCTGCCCAGGGTCATTAAGGGCATCCTGGACGTCATTCTCACCCTGCCCCTGGTGCTGCCCCCCACGGTTGTGGGCTATCTGCTGCTGCTCCTCCTGGGGCCAAAGCGCCCACTGGGGGCCTGGATTCTGGAGGTCTTTGGCGTCCGGATGACCATGACCTGGTGGTCGGCCATCTTTGCAGCCATCGTGGTGGCCTTTCCCCTGATGTACCGCACTGCCCGAGGGGCCTTTGAGTCCTTTGACCAGACCCTGGCCTACTCCGGCCAGACCCTGGGGCTGCGCAACAGCTATATCTTCTGGCGAATCCGCATGCCCTACTGCCGCCAGGGCATCCTGGCCGGCACCGTACTGGCCTTCGCCCGGGCCCTGGGGGAATATGGCGCTACCAGCATGATAGCCGGCTACACGCCGGGCCGGACCGCCACCATCTCCACCACGGTCTACCAGCTCTGGCGGACGGACAACGAGGCCCTGGCCTTTCAATGGGTGCTGGTGAACATCGCCATTTCCTTTGTGGTGCTTATGGCCGTCAACCTCCTGGAGCGGAAAAACCGCCAGAAGGGGGGCGCGTAGGCCATGCTCTCCGTCAACATCCAAAAGCAGCTGGGGAAATTCCGGCTGGACGTAGCCTTCGAGGCGGAAAACGAGGTGTTTGCCCTCCTGGGGGCCTCCGGCTGCGGCAAAAGCATGACGCTCAAGTGCATCGCCGGCATCGAGACCCCGGACTCCGGGCGCATTGTCCTGGACGACCGCACCCTTTTTGACAGCGAAAAGAAAATCAATCTCACGCCTCAGAAGCGGCGGGTGGGCTACCTCTTCCAGCAGTTCGCCCTGTTTCCCAACATGACGGTGGAGCAGAACATTGCCGCCGGAGCCCGGCACCTGCCCCGGGAAGCACGCGCCCAGGCTGTGGCGGAGAAAATCCGCGTTTTTCAGCTCTCCGGGCTGGAAAAAAAGCGGCCTCACCAGCTCTCCGGCGGCCAGCAGCAGCGGGTGGCCCTGGCGCGGATTCTCATCAATGAGCCGGCGCTCATTTTGCTGGACGAGCCCTTCTCTGCCCTGGACAGCTATCTGAAATGGCAGCTGGAGCTGGAGCTGACCGACACCCTCCGGGACTTCGGCGGCACTGCCATTCTGGTCTCCCACAGCCGGGACGAGGTCTACCGGCTCTCGGAGCATGTCTGCGTCCTGAGCGACGGAAAGTCCCAGCCCCAGCAGGCAGTCCGCGACCTGTTTGAAACCCCCGCCACCCTGGCGGCCTGCCTCCTGTCTGGCTGCAAAAACTACGCCCATATTTCCTATCTCCCAGATGGAAAAATCCGGGCCGAGGAGTGGGGCGCGGACCTCACCGTCCCCGCTGATGCGCCCCGGGATGCCACCTGGGTTGGCATCCGGGCCCACTATATCCTCCTGGGTACAGTGCCCACCGGGAAAAACTGCCTTCCATGCCGGGTCGACCGGGTTATTGATGACGTATTCTCCACGGTGGTCATGCTCGCCACCCCCGGCGGCAGCAGCGGCTACAGCCTCCTCCGGGCTGAGCTCAGCAAGGAGCAGTGGGCCGCCCTGGGCAACCCGGAAACCCTCTACGCCACCCTGGACGAGACGCAGCTGATGCTGCTGTATGAATAGGCGCATACTTTCCAAAAACAAGTCCGCCTGGTTTCTTCACCAGTGAAGAAACCAGGCGGATTTGTTTCTCTGCTCCATGTGAAAAATGCGCACTGTCCCAAATTACGGCATTTCTTTACCCGCTCCTTCCCCGCTCTGGGCCAAGTTGCGCCATTTTAGGGGCGTATACCCAAAGGTCTTGGAAAACAGCCCGGAATAATAGCTGGCATGGGAAAAACCCAGACTGCTGGCAATTTCCGAAATGCTCATATTCCCGGCAGACAAAAGCTGCTTGGAATACTCCAGCCGGCACTGGTTCACATACTGGGACAGGCTCATACCGGTGTTGAGCTTGAAGTTATGGCTCAGTTGGCTCTCACTCACCAGGAGCTGGGCCGCAATGGCTTTTCGGGAGAGGTCCGAGGTAATGTTCTCCTGGATATACTCTTTCGCCCGCTCCACCAGGGTACGGGACTGGCGCTGGGCCTGGCAATAGTCGCATACAGCATCGATGCTGTTGCTGAGCCACCGCATCAGGTTGTCAAAGGTCCGCCCTGCCATGTCGAATCCATCTAAAAACACCCGCCGCCGGACAAATACTTCGCTGGCGGAATACCCCGCCCGATCCAGCGCAGCGAAAAGATTCTGCAGAAACTCCATTTGAAAGCGGAAAATCTGGTCGCTGTCCAGCTTTTGCCT
>CAZRNK010000031.1:0-12696 GCA_964601435.1 uncultured Oscillospiraceae bacterium
TCTGATTTGTCTCCAGCAACCATTTGCCGGGCCACAGGGCCCTGGTACGAGCAAGTATCCTGGAACACGTTTTATCGCGCTTCGCAGTATGCTATCCGACTTTGGGAGTGGAACAAGGATTAGCACTGAGATTCTGCTTTGTCCAGGGCCTAAGGCCCGGCCTACTTTGCTGGAGTGCTTTCCAACATTCTGCCACCGGCCCCGAGGCTTCTGACTAAGATTTACACGGGGGGATTCCAAAGGGGACCCGGCATTGGCAGCCGGGTCCCCTTTGGCCTGTTCTTTTGGGCA
This sequence comes from uncultured Oscillospiraceae bacterium, assembly GCA_964601435.1. Taxonomy (GTDB): domain Bacteria; phylum Bacillota; class Clostridia; order Oscillospirales; family Oscillospiraceae; genus CAZRNK01. The sequence goes on from CAZRNK010000031.1 coordinate 292, forward strand.
CTTTTCTTGCAGGAGCAAGAAAAGTGCCGCCTTCGTCCCGCCAGTAGGCGGAGGATTTCTTTTGGTTGCTTTTTAAAAGCTGAAAAAGTACCGCTCAGGCGGTTTTCTTCTGCTTCTTGATGCAGTGGTTGATGGCAATGAAAATCACAATGGTCAGCGCCGCTGTCACCGCGCCCATAATAAAGGTGAGGGTATAGGCCCCTGTAGCGGCATACAGACCGTTGGAGATGGCATTGAACACCACCGAGCTGAGGCCCAGGGCCAGCATGATGACGCCGTAGTTGGTGCCGGAATACTTGGGTCCAAAGAAGTCCGTGGAGGTGGCGGGGTTGATGGCCGCCGGGCCGCCGTAGGCAAAGGCCGTGACCAGCACAACCACCATATAGGCGCCGCCGCCCACGAAAATCAGCAGCAGGGCACAGGCAATGGTCATCACCGAGAGGATGTGGATGGTGTTCACCCGGCCCAGCTTATCGGAGAGGCTGGCCATAATCAGCCGGCCCGCCGCATTGGTGAGGCCCGTCAGGGACACGCACAGCACTGCCATGCTCTCACTCAGGCCCCGCTCCACGCCCAGGCCGGCAATCAGCGGCGTGAGCATATTCCAGGTGCCGTTGAAGAAGAAGCAGCCCAAAAACAGCAGCCAGAAGGGCAGCATCCGCATGGCCTGGCCCAGGGTCTTGCTGTTATCCGCAGCGGCAGCGGCGGCCTGCGGCAGGTTCAGCGCCGCCAAGTACTTCTCATCCGGCAGGCGAATCAGCAGGCAGGACGCCAGACCCACCACCAGGAATACAATGGCCAGGGTACGGAAGGTGGCGCTCAGGCTCATGGCACCCAGCATGGCGCTGATTACCGGGCTGAACACAACTGTGGACAGGCCAAAGGCACTGGCCCCCAGACCGGAGGCAAAGCCCCGCCGGTGGGGGAACCACTTCTGCATGCACGAGAGCACCGCCCCGTAGGCAAAGCCGCTGCCCAGGCCGGCAATCAGGCAATATGTAAGATAAAACCAGATAATGTTGCTGGTCTGCGGCAGGAAGGAGGCCAAAAGGATGCCGCCGCCGAACAGGCACACGCCCAAAATGCACACAATTTTGGGCCCAATGCGGTCCTGCAGGGCGCCGCCGATGAGATTGCCGAAGCAGAAGCAGAAGAGCATAAACGAGGCCACCAGGTTCACACTGCCGTCCGCCCAGCCAAAGTATTCAATGGCTGGGGACTTAAATACGCTCCAGACATAGAGAATCCCGACGCAGAGCTGCACCAGCAGGCAGCCTGCGACGGGTGCGATGGGAAACTTTGCTTTTTTCATAAGTCTATATTCCGTCCTTTCAATGCTCCGGGAGAGGCGTACCTCTCCCGGGCAAATTGTATACCATTGAAGTTCCGCCGCCTATTTCGTCCCGAAAATCCGGTCCCCGGCGTCTCCCAGACCGGGCACAATGTACCCGTGGTCATTGAGATGGTCGTCCAGGGCGGCGGTGTAGATATCCACATCTGGATGGTCGGTCTGAACCCGCTTAGCCCCCTCCGGGGCGGAGTTGACGCACATGAGCTTGATGTGCCGGCAGCCGTGCCTTTTCAGGAAGCTGATGGCGGCTGTGGCGCTGCCCCCGGTGGCCAGCATGGGGTCTACGATAATCACATCCCGGTCGGCGATATCCTGGGGCATTTTGCAGTAATACTCCACCGGCTCCAGTGTCTCCGGGTCCCGGTAGAGGCCGATGTGCCCCACCTTGGCGTTGGGAATCATGGAGAGCATCCCGTCCACCATCCCCAGGCCGGCCCGGAGGATGGGGACGACGGCCAGCTTCTTGCCCGCGATGCGCCGCACCTTGGCCCTGGCTACAGGGGTCTGGATTTCCACTTCCTCTGTGGGGAGGTCCCGGGTGGCCTCATAGCACATGAGCATGGCAATCTCGGAGACAATCTCCCGGAATACTTTCACACTGGTCCGCTCATCCCGGAGAACGGACAGCTTGTGCTGAATCAGCGGATGGTCAAAAACGTGCAGTTTGCTCATGTATCTCTCTCCTTTTTCATATTCCCCCGGTGCGGCAGCCGCTCAGCCCTGTCTTAGCCGGGCCTGCCGCTCCCGCTCCGCCTGGGACAGGCGCAGATAGACGGGCAGCAGTCCGTTTGCCGTTCCAGGCTCCTTGTCCATGGCAGCCATGGCGACACCCCAGGCGCTCTGGTAACGGAGGTTCTCCGGGGCGAGGCAGGCGGCGGTATCTCTCTCTGAAAAGTAAGTATAACATATTTCTGCCCCGTCTCCAACTAGAAAAATGCTTTTTTGAACACTTTTTATTTCTGTGTACAATTCTTCCAGAGAAATGGCTCTGTCCGGGCACAGCCGCACCGGTTTTCCACCCTGAAATGCAAACAGGGCGTTATAAACCTGGCCCCGCCGGGCATCCAGCACCGGGCACACAAGCGCCTCCGGCATCCCCTGGCCATGCCATGCCAGGGCCTCCAGGGTGGACACCCCCGTCACCGGCTTCTCCAGCGCCCAGGCCAGCCCCTTGGCCGCCGAGACGCCGATGCGCACGCCGGTAAAGGAGCCGGGGCCGTTGGCCACGGCCAGGGCGTCCACTTCCTCCAGGGTGTGCTCCGAATTTTTCAGCAAATCCAGCACCATGGGCAGCAGCGTCCGGCTGTGGGTCAGGCCGCTGCGCTGGTAGGATTGGGCCAACAGGCTCTGTCCGTCAATCAGGGCGGCAGAGGCCGCCTTCCCGCTGGACTCCATTGCCAGAATCAGCATAGCACTCCGCCTCCTATGGTAATTTTCCGCGTCTCCGGCCCCAGCTTCTCCAGATGAACCGTCACTTCCTGGCCGTCAAAGGCATCCTGGACATTTTCGCTCCACTCCACGGCGCAGATGCCGCCTCTGTCCAGATAGTCCTCCCAGCCGATGTCGAAGAGCTCCCCGGCGTCTGCCAGGCGGTACATGTCAAAATGAAAGAGGGGCTTTTCCCCGCCCAGGTATTCATTGACAATGGTAAAGGTGGGGCTCTGCACCCGCCCGGCGTAGCCCAGGCCCCGGGCCAGCCCCCGCACAAAGGCGGTTTTGCCCGCGCCCAAATCGCCATAGAGGGCCACCACGGCGCCGGCGGGGAGCTGGGGCGCCAGCTTTTCTCCAACGGCCTCCGTCTCCGCCTCCCGGTTTGTCAAAATCTCCAAGGTCATATTCCCCCTCCTTTACAGCGCCATGGTGGCGTAGGCGTTCAAATCCGGCCCCGCCGTATTTCCCGCCAGGAATTCATAATACCCCTGGCAGCCAATCATGGCGGCGTTGTCCCCGCAGAGCTTCAGCGGCGGCACATACAGCGCCACGCCTGCGCGCTCCGCCGCGGCCTTGAAGTCCGCCCGAATCCGGGAGTTGGCCGCCACGCCGCCGGCCACGGCCAGCTTGCCATAGCCCAGACGAGCGGTGAGCGCCATGGCCCGGGGCACCAGGCTGTCGCTCACCGCGGCGGAAAAACTGGCACAAAGGCTTGACCTGTCCAGCTCCTCTCCCCGCTGCTGGGCGGTGTGCACCAGGTTAATCACCGCCGTTTTCAGACCTGAGAAGCTCATGTCATAAGGGTGCCCCTCCACGTGTCCCACCGGGAAGGCGTACTTCTTATCGTCTCCCCCCTGGGAGAGGTCGTCCACCGGCTTGCCGCCGGGATACCCCAGCCCCAGGACCCGGGCCACCTTGTCAAAGCACTCCCCCGCCGCGTCGTCCCGCGTCTCACCCACCACCTGGATGTCGGTGTAGCTGCGCACATCCGCCAGCAGGGTATTCCCCCCGGAGATGGCCAGGCATACAAAGGGGGGCTCCAGCTCCGGATAGGCGATGTAGTTGGCGGCGATATGGCCCTTGATATGGTGGACGGGAATCAGGGGCACGTCCAGGGCCGCGGCCACGGACTTGGCAAAATTCACGCCTACCAGCACCGCGCCAATCAGGCCCGGGGCATAGCTCACCGCCACGGCGTCAATGTCCCGCCGCCGCAGGCCCGCGCTCTCCAGGGCCCTGTCTGCCAGGATGCTGATGACCTCCACATGGCTCCGGGAGGCAATCTCCGGCACTACGCCCCCGTAGACGGCGTGGAGGTCCGCCTGGGAGAAAATCTGGTCGGTGAGCACCGTCCGCCCGTCCCGGGTGAGGGCCACTGCCGTCTCGTCGCAGGTGGTTTCTACCGATAAAAGAATCATGCCGCTCCCCCCCTCTTACGCCTCTTCCAGCCAGTCTGTCTGGGGCAAAATGGCCTCCCCCGGCTGGAGGGGGAGCAGGATGCACCGGGCCATATGCGCCGGGGAAAAGTGGTCGGCATATACCTTCCGGTGCATCTTCAGCACCGCGCCGTCGTCCCCCTCCGGCCCCCGGTAGAGGCACTTGAAGTGGACGCCGAACAGGGCGCAGTCATAGTCCAGAATCCGGAAGCCATTGCGCAGATAAAAACCCAACCGCCGGCTCCGGAGGTCGTTTACTGCTGCATCCCCATCGTCGGGGGCCTCCGCCTCTCCAAAGATGTGGGTGTAGCGCGTCCCCAGCAGCCCCAGGATTTCCGTCCCCAGGCCGCTGGAGCGCTTGCCCCGCATGACGCCCAGATAGTCCAGAAGGGCATAGCGCCGGCTCTCGTCCAGCCAAATCAGGGCGTAGCCCAGGAGGGTGTCCCCTTCCCACACTCCCAGGGGGTCATATTTCCCCTGGGCCCGGAGGGCCTCCATGGCCGCCAGGGGTTTGAGCTCCGCAGGGGGAAAGACCGCCTGCAGCTCCTGGGCATAGAGCTGCGCCAGCTCCGGTATCTGTAAAATCCTTAACTCCATTTTTCTGTCTCCCATGTCATCAAAATTGCATCTTCCCGGGGTGCGCTGTAATAGTCCCGGCGCAGGCCGCTCACCTGAAAGCCCTGCTTTTCATAGAGATTCCGGGCGGCGGCGTTTCCCGCACGCACCTCCAGAGTGAGAAAGGAGAGCCCATGCTCCACCGCCCAGCGCTGGAGGGCCGAGACCAGGGCCCCGCCCACGCCCTGCCGCCGGCAGGCGCTGTCCACAGCCACATTGCCGATATACCCCTCGTCCAGCACATACTGGGCATTGATATACCCCGCCAGGCGCCCCTCCGGCGTCAACGCCGCCAGAAAGACGTAACGTTCAGCGTCCAGCCAGGCATTGAGCTGCGCCAGCGTCCAGGGGAGGCTGAAGCACTGCGCCTCGATTTCCGCCGCCTGGGCCAGCAGGGAGGCCGTCATGGGCTGTATGGCGAAGTTCATGTCCGTCCCTCCCCGCTGTCCAGGGCCGCGCGCAGATACTGCCGGGCGGCCAGGAAATGGCGCAGGGTCTCCCGGCGCCGCTTTTCCGGGATTCGCGCTGTAACCACCGCCTCCAGGATGCACCGCCAATACCAGTGCTCCAGGGCCAGCCGCAGCGCTGCCGTCTCCAGGGGGCTGCCATGCCCGGCGGCATAGCCGGCGAGGAAATCCGTCAGCAGTCCCGGCCACAGCGCCGCCTCCCCGGTGTGGTTCAGGAGCCCGCCCAGGGCGCAGGCGGCGTCATAGGACGCGCTCCCCATGCGGGCGTCGCCAAAGTCAATGACGTAGATGCGTCCGGAGGCCGACTGCCGGAGATTCCATAGCCCCAGGTCCCCGTGAATCATTTGCACCCGCCCCAGCGGGCGCTCCAGTACAGCCTGCACAGCCGCCTCTGCCGCCGCACAGGTAAGCCCCAGGTCCAGTGCCGCCCACCTTGGCGCAGCCTGGGCCCACAGCGCCTCCAGGGGAAAGCGCTCCGGGACATCCGGCTCCGGGGCGCATTTTGCCAGGGCGGCCTCCAGCCGCCCGGCGCAGCGGCCCACTGCCGCCGCTGTGCCCGGCGCCTCCGGCGCCGGGCGCTCGCCGGTGCAGTAGCGCTGCACCTGATACCACTGCCCATCTGCAAGGGCGGCGCCGGCGCCCTGGAGCGTGCGGAGGATTTCCGGCGTGTCGGAAAATCCCTGCGCCCGCAGGGCGCACGTCAGGCGCACTTCCCGTTCCCCCTGGGCCGGCCCGGTCAGCTCCCGGAGGACCCAGGGCCGCCCCTGGGCGGAGAAATACCAGGCCCGGGCGGCAGTGCCCGGCGGCGCAGTGGAAACCCGCGTTGCCTCTCCCAGGCCGTACTGGGCGCATACGGCGCTTAAAACGGCCTCCATCAGTGGGCCTCCGCCCAGCTCTTGCCGGTTTTTGCCTCGGCTGTGAGGGGCACCCGCCAGTGGACCACATTCTCCATTTCTTCCTTTAGAATAGCAGAAACCTGCGCCGCCTCCGCCTCCGGGCACTCGGCGATGAGCTCGTCATGGACCTGCAAAATCAGCCGGGCGGAGAGGCCCTCCGCCTTCAGCCGGCGCTGCACTGCCACCATGGCCAGCTTGATGATGTCCGCCGCTGTGCCCTGGATGGGCATGTTCAGCGCCACCCGTTCCCCGAAGGCCCGGAGGTTAAAATTGCTGCTCCTCAGCTCCGGGAGAGCCCGGCGGCGGCCAAACACCGTGGATACGAAGCCATCCGCTTTGGCCTTGTCCACAATGGCCTTCATATAGCTGCGCACCCCGTGGTATTTCTCCAGATAGGCGTCCATATACGCCTTGGCCTCTGCGGGAAACACCCCGATGTCCTGGGCCAGGGACCAGGCGGAGATGCCATAGACAATGCCGAAATTCACCGCCTTGGCCCGGCTCCGCTGGAGGGGTGTCACCTCGCTGAGGGGCACGCCGAAAACCTGGGAGGCGGTGACAGCGTGGATGTCCTCCCCGCTCAAAAAGGCGTTCTCCATAGTCTCGTCCCCGGAGATGTGGGCCAGAATCCGCAGCTCAATCTGGCTGTAATCCGCGTCCACCAGCACCTGTCCCGGCCCGGCCACAAACATCTTGCGGATTTCCCCGCCCAGCTCCCGTCGAATGGGGATGTTCTGGAGGTTGGGCTCTGTGGAGGAGAGGCGGCCCGTGGCCGTCACAGTCATCTGGAAGCTGGTGTGAATCCGCCCGTCCGGGCCAATGACCTTCAAGAGGCCGTCGGCATAGGTGCTCTTGAGCTTGGTCAGCATCCGGTAGTCCAGAATCATCTGGATAATGGGGTGCTTGTCCCGGAGCTTCTCCAGCACATCGGCATTGGTGCTCCAGCCGGTCTTGGTCTTTTTCCCCGCCGGGAGCATCAGCTTTTCAAAGAGGATGTGCCCCAGCTGCTTGGGGGAGTTAATGTTAAATTCCTCTCCCGCGGCGTCCCAGATGCTTTGCTCCAGGGCGGCAATCCCCCCGCTGAGGCTCTCGCCGAAGGCGTAGAGGGCCTCCTTATCCACGGCAAAGCCCTGCTCCTCCATCTCCGCCAGGACGGCGCACAATGGCAGCTCCGCTTCGTAATAGAGCTTTTCCACCCCCTGCTCCGCCAGGGCCGCAGCCAGAACCGGGTAGAGCGCCAGCACCGCGTCCGTCCCCGACCGGGCTGCCCCCAAGTATTTCTGGGAGAGGCGCTCCAGGCCATAGGCGCTGGCGGTGGCCTCCAGAAGATAGGCCGCCAGGGCCGTGTCAAAAACAAAGCCCTCGGTGCCGAGCCCCTTTTGGAGCGCCCGGCGCATCAAATCCTTGACGTCGTGGCCTACCTTTTTGACCTCCGGGGAAAAGAGCCGGCGCAAAAAGGCGTCATAGCCCGCCCCCGCCGTCTCTGCGCGGACAACGCAGCGCTCCGTGGCCGTGGCCAGGTGGAGCGCCTCCAGGCCCTCCGGGGCCAGCACCGCCACTGCCGGGCTCTCCTTCAGCCGCTCCAGCAAGGCACTGAGGTCCGCTCCCCCGGCGCACTCCGTTTCCTCCAGCTCCGGCTCCTGGGCGGCGGCCGCCGTCTCGCCGGGCATTAGGCCCCAGCGCTCAATGAGCCGGGCAAAGCCCAGACGCTGGAAAATGGCATAGAGCTCCGGCGTGGGAGAAAACGACCAGGCCGCCCCCTCCGGCTCCAAATCCAGAGGCACATTGGTATCAATGGTGGCCAGTGCATAGGAGAGGCGGGCGCTCTCCTCCCCCTCCCGGAGTTTTTTGCGGACACTCTCCCGGATGTCCAGGCTGTCCAGCTGGGCATAAATCTGCTCCAGGCTCTCATAGCGGCGGATTAAATCCAGGGCCGTTTTCTCCCCCACGCCGGGCACGCCGGGGATATTGTCGCTGGGGTCGCCCATGAGGGCCTTGAAATCCACCATCCGGGGCGGGTCAAAGCCATATTCCTCCCGGAAGCGCGCCTCCGTGTAGTCCACCGTCTCCGTCTGGCCCATGCGGGTTTTGACATGCTTGACCACCACGCCCGGGGCGATGAGCTGGAAGCTGTCCTTATCCCCGGTGACGATGCGGCAGTCCACGCCCTTTTCCCGGCACTTCCGGCTCAGGGTGCCAATCAGGTCGTCGGCCTCGAAGCCCTCCTTCTCCACCCGGGTGACGCCCATGGCGTCCAGGACTTCCTTTAAAACCGGCATCTGTACCGCCAGCTCCTCGGGCATGCCCTTGCGCTGGGCCTTGTAGCCCTCGTACTGCTGGTGGCGGAAGGTAGGCGCCTTCAAATCAAAGGCCACGCACAGCCCCTCGGGATGCTCTTCCTCCAGCAGCCGCTGCAAAATGGTGAGAAAGCCGTAGACGCCGTTGGTGGGCGTCCCGTCGGGGGCATTGAGCATCCGGATGCCATAAAAGGCCCGGTTGACAATGCTGTTTCCATCCAAAATCATAAGTTTCATCAGGTGCGCTCCCTCCCCTGGGAAAAGTTTTTCAGGATTCTTCGCCGAGCCGCTCCGGGGCTTCCGCCGCCTTCAGCCGCCGGGCCACAGTGTAGAGCATGGTGCCAAAGCAGGCGCTGCCCCCCAGGACATCCGAAATCGGCTCGGACCAGAATACGCCGTTGACCCCCAGCCCGACTTCCGGCAGCAGCAAGATAAGCGGCACAATGATAACCACCTTCCGGAGCAGGGAAAAGGTAATGGCATAGCGGGCCTTGCCCAGGGCCACAAAAGTGGCCTGTCCCGCAAACTGGAGGGACATAAAGCAAAAGCCGCAGAAGAAAATACGCAGGGCCGGAACCCCCGTCTCCACCAGTTCCCCCTCCCCGGTGAAGAACGTCAGAATCTGGCTGGGAAAAGCCAGCGTGAGCAGCCAAACCGCCACGGCGTAGACCACACTGAGCACCGTCATGAACCGGATGCCCGCCCGGACGCGCCCCGGCTGGCCCGCGCCGTAATTAAAACCTATTACCGGCTGGGCCCCGTCGCTGGCGCCCCGGATGGGCATAACCAGCACTTCCTTAACCGTATTGATGGCAGTCATGACCCCCACATACAAATCGCCGCCATAGGCCTGGAGCTTCACATTGGCCACAATCTGCACCAGGCCCGTCGTCGCGCTCATGCAAAAGCCTGTAACACCCAGGCCCATAATCCGCTTGACCCGGCTCAGCTGCGGGCGCAAATCGGCGCGCTGCAGCTGCAAAATGGCCCGGCGGCCCAGGAGGAACCACATGGCCCAGGCGGCAGAGGCGGCCTGGCCAATCACCGTGGCGATGGCGGCCCCGGCCACACCCATATCCAGGGTGAAAATAAAGATGGGGTCTAAAATGATGTTTACTACCGCACCCAGGGCCACCGTGAGCATCCCCGTCCGGCCAAAGCCCTGGGAGGTAATAAAACCGTTCATTCCGGTGCTCAGGAGGGAAAAGGGCGTCCCGATAAGGTAGATGCGCAGGTACACTGCGGCATAGGGATAGGTGTCGTCGCTGGCGCCGAAGAGGTAGAGCAGCGGCCGGCAGAAGATTTGCCCGACGACCAGCAGCACTGCGCTAGTAATCAGGAGCATGGTAAGGGCGTTGCCCTCGATGCGCCGAGCCTCCTCTATGTCCCCCTGGCCCCGGGCGATGGAGCACAATGGCGCGCCTCCAGTGCCAAAGAGATTGGCAAAGGCGGTAATGAGCAGCGTCACCGGCACCGCCAGGCCCAGGGCTGTAAAGGGCAGTGTCCCCGGCAGGCGGCCAATGTACATTCTGTCTACCACGTTGTAGAGGACATTCACCAGCTGGGCTAAAGTCAGGGGGGCGGCCAGGCGCAGAATCGTCTTACCTACGCTCCCCTTGGAAAAGTGTCATTTTTCTGCTGCGCTTCCAATGTCTATACGCTCCCTTATCCGACCCGTACCTGCTCTCCGGCCGCAGGCGGCATGGTTTTTTTATTTTTCGCCCCGGAGCTGGACCAGGCGGTCCCGGAGCACCGCGGCATACTCGAACTCCAGCATCTGGGCGGCTTTCTTCATTTCCTTCTCCAGGCGGGCAATTTCCGCCTTCCGCTCCGCGGCGGTCATCCGTACGCCGGCGGCGTTTTTGGCCTGGGAGACGGCGCCGGAAATCTCAATTACCTCATGCACGTCCTTGACGATGGTGGTGGGCGTGATGCCGTGGGCCTCGTTGTAGGCCATCTGCTTTTGCCGGCGGCGCTCCGTCTCGTCAATGGCGGCACGCATGCTCCGGGTGATGGTGTCGGCGTACATAATGACGCTGCCCCCGGCGTTCCGGGCGGCCCGGCCAATGGTCTGGATGAGGCTGGTTTCGCTCCGGAGGAAGCCCTCCTTGTCCGCATCCAGAATGGCCACCAGGCTCACCTCCGGCAAGTCCAGCCCCTCCCGGAGCAGGTTGATGCCCACCAGCACATCAAATTCGCCCAGGCGCAAATCCCGAATGATTTCCATGCGCTCAATTGCAGTAATGTCGTGGTGCATATAGCGGCCCTTAATCCCCGCCCCGGCCAGATAGGCGGTCAAATCCTCCGCCATTTTCTTGGTCAGAGTGGTCACCAGGGTGCGCTCACCCCGGGCGATGCGGGCGTGGATTTCCTCCATTAAGTCGTCAATCTGCCCCTCTACAGGCCGGACGCTCACCGCCGGGTCCAGCAGGCCTGTGGGCCGGATAATCTGCTCCACAATCTGGCCGGAGCGCTCCCGCTCAAAGTCCCCCGGCGTGGCGGAGACATAGATGGCCTGGCCCACCCGCTCCTGAAATTCCGCAAATTTCAGGGGGCGGTTGTCAAAGGCGGAGGGGAGGCGGAACCCATACTCCACCAGCGTCTCCTTCCGGGCCCGGTCCCCGTTGTACATGGCCCGCACCTGGGGCAGGGTCACATGGCTCTCGTCCACAATCAGCAGGAAATCCTTGGGGAAGTAGTCCAGCAGCGTCATGGGCGGGCTGCCCACCGGCCGGCCGCCGATAATCCGGCTGTAGTTTTCAATGCCGGAGCAGTAGCCCAGCTCCTGCATCATCTCCACATCGAACATGGTCCGCTGGCGGATGCGCTGGGCCTCCAGGAGCTTGCCGTTTTCCTCGAACCACTTTACCCGCTCGTCGCACTCCCGGTAGATTTCCTGAATCGCCGCGGCCATTTTCTCCTTCGTCGTGACATAGTGGCTGGCGGGATAGATGGCTACATGGCTCAGCGTGCGGGTGGCCGCGCCGGTTACTGTGTTAATCTGGGAAATCCTATCAATTTCATCGCCGAAGAACTCCACCCGGATGGCATAGTCCTTGGCATAGGCGGGAAAGATTTCCACCGTGTCCCCCCGGACACGGAACATATTCCGCTCAAAGGCAATGTCGTTGCGCTCATACCGGATGTCCACCAGGCGGCGCAGCAGCTCGTCCCTGTCCATGGTGGCGCCTGGCCGGAGGGAAATCATCATGTTGGCAAAGTCGTCCGGCTCGCCCAAGCCATAAATGCAGCTCACAGAGGCCACTACCACTACGTCCCGCCGCTCCAGAAGGGAGCAGGTGGCGGAGATGCGCAGCCGGTCAATCTCATCGTTGGTGGAGGCGTCCTTCTCAATGTAGGTGTCGGTGTGGGGCAGATAGGCCTCCGGCTGGTAATAGTCGTAGTAGGAGACGAAATACTCCACCGCGTTTTCCGGAAAATACTCCTTAAACTCCGCGCAGAGCTGGGCAGCCAGGGTTTTGTTGTGAGCCAGAACCAGGGTGGGCCGGTTGACCCGGGCAATCACATTGGCCATTGTAAAGGTCTTGCCCGAGCCGGTGACGCCCATAAGCGTCTGTTCCTCCAGGCCATTTTCCAGCCCTGCAACCAGGGCATCAATGGCCTGGGGCTGGTCCCCGGTGGGCTGATACTGTGAAATTAAATGAAAGGGCTTGTTCTCCATGCCGCCGCGCCTCCTAGCTGCCCCGATAGCTTGGGGCTAAATACCTGCAAAAATAAAAGTGCCTGATTTATTAGTATACCACAGATATGCTAGCTTGGAAAGATTCAATGGTACTTTTCTTTTCACGCAAAAGAAAAGTATTCAAAAGAATTATCCGCCTGCGGGCGGGACGAGGGGCGTTCCTTTTCTTGCTCCTGCAAGAAAAGGAACCAAAAGAACAGGCCAAAGGG
>CAZRNK010000032.1:0-12590 GCA_964601435.1 uncultured Oscillospiraceae bacterium
GGTGATTTTTAACCGGTTGGGGGTGGCCATTGCGACGCACGCCAAGCATCCGGGACTCAGCCAGCGCCGGATTGTGCAGAAGCTGGATGCGTGGCCGGATGCGCCGCAGCAGGACCTGGACTCGGTCCGCTGCATCACCTATAAGGGGGCAGCCGTTGGGGCACTCGAGCTGGTGGGCCTGCGCCCGGAGGATGCGCCCTATCTGGCCATGGCGGAAACCGTGGTGGAGCTGATGCTGGAGAAAGAGGCGGCTTTTTCCGCCGAGGGGGGCGCTGAACCGCCGCTCCAGGGTTTGCTGACCAGCCTGGTGGGCGTCCACTCCGCTGACACTGCCCAGCTCCAGCGGGACCTTGTCCGCAATGGCGTAAACCTGGCCACGCCCCGGACCACCATTTTGTTTCAGCTCTCCCGAATTGAAAAGAAGCGCTTTAATACGGAGGTGCGCCGGCCGATTGTGGACTGCCGGCAGTTTGCTTATGCCATTGAGGAATTTTACGAGCAGCTGCCCCTGTATTTTTCCAATAAGGACGATTTTATCGTGCTCAACCAGGAAAAGCAGAGCGCCCTGGTGCTGTGCGCGGACCGCTCCACCACCCTGGACGTGAATACCGTTTCCATCTTTAACATCTGCAAAAAGCTGGAGCAGCTGGTGCAGCGGGGCCAGCTGTTTGAGCTGTATGCGGTGATTGGCAACCGGTGCTGCCGGATTGAGGACTATGAGCGGCAGTATGAGCAGATGGAAATCCGCCTCTCTGCCGGGCAGCTGCTCCGCTCGGACCAGCACATTATCCTGGGCTCCTCTGTGGTGCTGGGCAGCATGGTCCTCTATGACGGCCTGGATACCCGAAAGCGGATTACCACATTTGTGTTCGGTAGGCTCCTGGCCTCCCGGCAGCGGAAGACGCTGCTGGATACGCTCCACGCCTATTTTGACTGCAACATGAATGCCACGCTCACGGCTAAGCGCCTTTTCATCCACCGCAATACCCTCCAGCAGCGGCTGCACCGCATTGCGGAGCTGACAGGCTACAGTGCGGATACAGCCGATGGCCTGCTCACCCTGCGGCTGGGGCTGCTGTACTACAGCAGCCTGCTCTATGACGGGGCATTGTCCGACATTCTTCCGGAAACGCCCACCGAGCAGTGACCTTCTTTTTGTTTCTTCTATCGTACACAGCCCCCGGCCAGATTCAAAGGCCGGGGGCTGTTTTTTGTACAGAACTGCTATGTGCAATTGCACATAAAAATGCAGGCAAACCAGAGAAAAACATGCGCAAACCGGCGGCTTTTTCCGGCTGGGCATAAGGGAGAGAAACGCCAAATTCTTAACAAATCCTTGATAGAGCAGGCCCAAACAAAAACCGGCTTTCTTTGTAGAAAAAATATGAAAAGTGTATAAGAATATCTGCGCTTTTGTGGAAAGTGCTATATTGCTTTGCATAGTTTGCCCTTCCCATTGCGCAGTTTTTTATATTCAAACGGACATTGATACGGGGCGCGCCGTTCGATAAAGTTAGGATAGAGAGGCCGCACTGCCGCGGCCGGGGTTATGAATTTCATTTTTGCTGGAGGGATTGAGATGAAAGAGCCTATTACAACGACCTACACCAAGGATTTGGCCCGCTTTATTGCCAACCTCAAATATGAGGATTTGGCGCCGGATTTGATTGACAAAGTAAAGAAGCTGACCATGCATGTGGCCGGCGTCACCCTGGCCGGCAGGCCCTTGCCCACTGCGGTGGCCTCCCGGGCCGCAGCCAGGAGCACCGTGGGCACCCAGGGGCCGGAGATGGCCACCCTCTGGGGCGACGCGGGAAAGCTGCCGGTAAACGGCGCAATTATGGCCAACTCCACCACAGCCGACACCCTGGACTGGGAGGACTGCAGCTTTACCGGGCATCCCAGCGCCCATCTCATCCCCGTGTCCATGGCCATGTCCGAGGCAAAGCACCTCTCCGGAAAGGACTTTATCACAGCCATTATCGGTGGCTTCGAGGTCTATCAGCGGGTGGCCTGCTATATCCAGCCGCCGGATGACTTTGACGACGGGCTCTACGGCTGGGGGCTGGGTTCTTGGCAGATTTGGGCTGGGGCGATGTGCGCCGGGAAGATTCTCGGATGCGACGAGGAGCAGTTCAATCTCCTGATGGGCGCCACCGGCTGCTCCACCCCCGTGGTGAACGCCATTCTGGCCCACCAGGGGTCCGACTTCTATCACCTGCAGTATGCCATTACCTCCCTCACCGGCGCCATGGTGGCGGGTATGGCCAAGCGCAATGAGCTGGATAATATCTATGATATTTTGGACGGCCAGTATGGCTACACCATGATGATGCGCGGCTTTGCCAACCCCGGCTGGATAGACCGGAATGTGGGGACGGAGTATCTCTTCCGGGATTTGCTGCTGAAGCACTGGCCGGCCAACATGTGGATTCAGCTCCCCCTGGACTGCCTGGATGAGCTGAAGACGGCCAACGGCTTTACGGCGGAGGACGTCGAGGAAATCTACATGACGCCCAGGATTCTGGACCGGGATAAGTTCAGCTGGGACGGCTATAACAGCTGCCGCGACGCCCAGTTCAGCATTCCCTACTGCCTGGCGGCCTATATGCTCCTGGGCGAGCCCGGGCCGGAATGGTATGACCCCCAGCGGCTGGCAGACAAGGGCGTCCTGGAGTTTGCTGCCCGCGTCCGCATGGACGACGAGGCCAGCATGACCACAGCGGACGGCTTTAAGGTCTTCCGGGGCGGCTCCTTCCCCGACGTCACGCTGCGGGTCACCCTCAAGGACGGCCGGAAGCTGGAAATCACCCGGCAGTTCCCCAAAGGCCATGCCAAGCGGCCCTTCGAGTGGGAAGATGTGGAGCGCACCTTCCGCAGCGGCGCGGCGAAGGCCGGCCTGCCGGCGGAGAAAGTGGAGCGCTTTATCTCCCTGTGCAAGCGCATTGACGAGCTGGAGGACGTAGCGCCTCTGGCGGAGTGCCTGTCCCTGTAGCCCTCCAGGGCCTGGGAAGGGAAATCTGACAGGAAGGAAGGGTCCAGACAATGAAAAAAATTGCGGTAATCGGCGCCGGCGGCTCCGGCTATTCCGTGGCGGCCGAGCTGGCCATGAATGGCCATGAAGTGCGCCTTTGCGATATCCTCCACGACAACGGCAGGGAATCCTTCACAGACTGGGATGTGTGCCTGGAGAGTACGGGCAGCATCACCGGACAGTCCGTGGTGCGCGCCGTGACAACCGATACGGCCACCGCCATGGAGGGGGCTGAGCTGGTAATCTGCTGCACCATTTCCAATGCCGACGAGCAGGTGGCCCGGGCCATCGCCCCCCACCTCACCCCGGGGACGGCAGTGCTCATCAGCGCCGGAAACCTGGGCTCGCTGATTTTCCGCCGCATCTTTGACGAGCAGGGCGTGGCGGGCGTGATTGTCGGCGAGACGTCAGGCAGCCTGTTTTCCAGCCGGCGGATTGGGGAAAACCAGGTGTTTTTCGGAAACGGGAACACACCCAAGGACGTTGCGGCCTTTCCCGCCTCGGATACGCCGCGGCTCATCGAGGCATTTCAGGGCATCTATACCCTGGAGCCGGTCAGCAGCATTCTGGAGGCGACATTCAATGCCCCCAACCTCCTCAGCCACATCTCGCTGACCATTGTCAACGCCGGCGCCATTGAGAACGGCCCCAAGCCCTATTACAGCTTCAAGCAGGCCATCTGCCCCAGCTCGATTGCCATTGCAGATGCCCTCTGGGCGGAAAAGAAGGCGGTTATGGACGCCCTGGGCCTCCCCTGCAACCCGTCGCCCTCGGGCAACTTCAAAAAGTATGCCGACCCCAATATCCATACCTTTGATGACTTCAAGGAGCTGGCCGGACCCAACAGCCTGCAGGAGCGCCACATTACAGAGGACTGCCCCATTATCGGCTGCCTGTTTCTGTCGGTTGCGAAGGCGGTGGGCGTGGCGACGCCGCTGTATGACGCCCTGGTCAAGGTGGCCGGCGCCATCAACCACACCGACTACTATGCCCAGGGCCGCACCCTGGAGAACCTGGGCCTGGGACACCTCCATGGCGTACAGGTTGTGCGCTATTTCGAGGCGGCCCAGTAAAATTGCCGGACCCTGTGGGTCCGTGAGAAATGCAGAAGGGAGAGACTGTCATGGATTCCAAGCTACAATCCCGGCGTGGTTATCCTGTGTCCCAATATATCCACATTGTGATTACCCTCTTCTTTATGGTGGGGTTTGGCTTCCTGCCGCCCTTTGGGACGGTGACGCCTGTGGGCATGCGGATTCTGGGGCTGTTTATCGGCGTGGTATACGCCTATTCCACCCTGGAGATTATCTGGCCCTCCATTTTGGCCATCGTTTTGTACGGCGTCAGTGGCTTTGTGGGCAGCGTGGACAACGCCGCCCAGGCCATGCTGGGCAACTCCGTGGTGTTCCAGACCATTGTGCAGCAGCTTGTGGCCGGCGCCATCGTCATCTATGGCTTTGGCAAATGGTTTGCCCGCAAGACGCTGTCGATGAAGTTCTTCCACGGCCGGCCCCTGCTCTATACCTGGTGCTTCATGTTCGTCTTTATGTGGGCCAACATCGTCCTGGAGACAATCCCGGTTATGATTATGCTCTGCTCCATCTGGGGAGACATCGGCGCCAGCTGCAAGTATGAGAAGAATGACAACTTCTACTACTACGGCTTCGGCGGCATTATCCTCACGCTGATGCTGGGCATCTCCATGATGCCCTACCGGAGCTGGCAGCTGGGCCTGGCCCAGACCTGGGCCAATGTCACCGGGACGCGCATCAGCCTGGGCTTTATGTTCATCTGCACCGCAATCATGGGCATTATGGTCATCACTGCCTATGTATTTCTGGGCGCCAAGCTCTTTAAGGTGGATTTCAGCAAGATGCGGGAGTTCGACGTGGATAAGCTGGGCGAAGAGAGCAAACATCTGCGGCCCAGGACAAGGCGCATCGTAATTGTTTACCTCATTTTCATGCTGGTGACCATTTTTGTGGGTACCTTTACCAAGTCGGATTTTGCAGTCTATGTCAACACCGTCCTTACCTCCGGCGGCCTGTTTGCGGTCTGCCTGGTCCTGCTTATGGTACTGCCCAGCGGCGAAGGGGACGGCAAGCCATGTATCGTTTTCAGCGAAATCAAAAACAGCGACTCGGCAATCAGCTGGCCGGTTATCTTCATGTGCGCGGCCACCATCCCCCTGGCCAGCGCCCTTACCGCAGAGGCCACGGGCATTACCCCCTGGCTGACGGAGCTGCTGACGCCTATATTTGACGGGCGCAGCCCCTACTTCATCCTGATTGTGGCCATCATTGCCATGCTGTTTTTGACCAACATCGGCTCCAACATCGCCACCGCCACGGCGCTGATTCCCATTGTCGCCCCCTTTGCCATGGCGACGGGCATGAATATCAGCGTGTTCGGTATGGCCATCATCTACAGCGCCAATATGGGCCTGATGCTGCCCGGTTCTTCGGCGCCGGCCTCCGTGTGGCATGCCCGGGATGAAATCCCGCAGATGAAAAAGCGGGTCATGGTCATTACGCTGGCCATTATTCTCCACATGGTGGCGCAGTTTATCGTCTACTCCTCGGCGCTGGCCATCACCAGCTGAAAACTCCGGCGGAGACGCCGGTTCCTCTCCTAAGCAGTCTGGAGCCCGGCGGGGGTAACCCACCGGGCTTCAGCATCCTCGGAAAGTACCAGACTGGAGGCATCAAAAAATGAGAAAGATAGCCATTCTTGGCTTTGGCGCTGCGGGCTACAATGGGGCGCTGGGGGCCCGGATGACGGATTCCACGGCCGAGATTGACGTATACACCGATACGGGCGCGGGGCCCCACAACCCCATGCTCACCACCTATTACATCAAAAATGCCATTCCCTACAGCGCCATGTTCCCGTACGGCACCCTGGAGGAGGTGGAGCGCCGCCTGCGCCTGCGGATTTTCCAAAAGGCGGCCGTTACGGCCCTCGATACAGGGGAAAGGGCGGTTTCTACGGCCTCCGGGGAAGTCCGGCGCTATGACAGCGTGCTCATTGCCACCGGGGCCGAGGCCTTCTTGCCGGACATACCCGGCGCGGGCCTGCCAGGGGTGTTTACCATGCGCACAGAGGCAGACGCCGTGGCGCTTAAGGCGCTCCTGGACAGCGGCGCCGTCCAATCCGGCCTCGTCTTTGGCGCCTCCTGGAGCGGCATCAAGGTGGCGGAGGACTTTGTGCAGCGGCGCATTCCCTGTGTCCTCATGAACCGGAGTGCCCAGGCTTTCTCCCGGGCCCTGTTCCCGGAGACGGCCCGGCGGGTCCAGGGCTATTTTCAGGGACAGGGGGTTCAGCTTGCCTTCGGCAGGACGATGGAAAAGATTGAGGCCCAGGACGGCCGCCTGGCGGTTGTGACGGATACCGGGGAGCGGTTTTTGACAGATGTGGTTGTTGTGACCAGCGGCGTCCGCCCGAATCTGGCTTTCCTCGCGCCGGATGCGCTTCCGGTGCGGCAGGGCGTGCTGGTAAACGAGCAGATGGAAACCGCTGTGCCTGGCATTTATGCCGCCGGGGACTGCTGTGCCGCCCTGGATATTTTCAGCGCCCGGCAGAAAAACATCGCCCTCTGGCGCAACGCCGTGGAACAGGGGCGGACAGCCGGAGTGAACATGGCCGGCGGACAGGCGCGCTTCGGCGGCAACCTGCCGGTGAGCCTGGGCCACTGCATGGGGCTGGATTTTCTCAGCGTGGGCGAGACCGGCACCGAGCCAAACGACGCAATCTATACATATGAAGGCAAAGATTTGTATATCCGGGCCTCCCGCCGGGGAAGGGCGCTGCGCTGCGTCAATATCATCGGCGCGGCCGAGTGCAGCGGCGCGGTGCACAACGCCTTTATCAAGTCCATTGAGAGCCCAGATGCGGGCCTGAGCGTCCAGACCATCTGCCTGTTGCGCAGCCATGGGATTCCGGACGGATTTATTCGATTTTTAGGAGGGGCATCCTATGACTGAGTTGGAAGAACGGTTGCAGGCAAAAATTCCCGGAGCGGATACGGGCATTACAGTGAAGCCCTCGATTTGCGCCATCTGCTCCCCCAGCCATCACTGCGGGCTCAACTGCTATGTGAAGGACGGGAAGATTATCCGGGTGGAGGGGGACCCGAACCACCCCTACAGCCACGGAAAGCTGTGCACCAAGGGCTGCGCCACCCGGAGCTATGTATACCGGGCGGACCGGATTCGCACCCCCCTGCGCCGGGTGGGCGAACGGGGAGAAGGCAAGTTTGAGCCCATCAGCTGGGAAGAGGCCTATCAGACCATTGCCCGGGGGCTGAACCGGGTCAAAACAGAATATTCCCCCCATTCCGTCGCTTTTTTCAGCGGCTATTCCAAGTGGTACCGGCCCATTTACCAGCGCTTTGCCCAGGTGTTTGGGAGCGTGAACTTCGGCAGCGACGACAGCGTCTGCGCCGTGGCGATGAAGATGGGCTTCAAGCTCACCTTCGGCGGCGGCGCCGCCCCCGACATGGCCCACACCAACACCTTCCTGGGCTGGAATTATGACGGCTATTACTCAGAGCACCTGTCTGTAGATGGCGTGCGCAAGCTGAAGGAGCGGGGCGGGAAGGTCATTATTATCGACATACGCAATACGCCGGCTGTAAAAAATCTGGCGGATATTTTCCTCCAAATCCGCCCCGGCACCGACGGGGCCCTGGCCCTGGGCATGGCCAAGATTATATTGGACAACGGCTGGGCGGACTTAGACTATGTGGAGAAGTATACATACGGCTTCCCGGCCTACAGGGAGCTGGTAGCGGACTATCCCCTGGAGAAAGTCTGCGCAATCACCGGCCTTGCCCCGGAGGACGTCTATGCGGCGACCAAAGTGTTCGCCACCAACGGCCCGGCGTGCATCAACTTCTCCTCCTCCGCCCTGGTGGACAGAATCAATGGGTTCAATACCCACCGGGCCATTTTGTGCCTGAGCGCGCTGACGGGCAATTATGACCGGGAGGGCGGGAACTATCCGGTGCCTGAGACATTCCTGCGGCAGCCGGCAGGGTTTTCCACCCGCGATGAGCTCTTCCGGAAAGAGCGCTACCCCAAGGACGGCCCGCCGCGGATTGGCGCCCACCGCTTCCCCCTATGGGAGGCGGCCTTCGATGAGTTCCAGGCCATGGACCTGCTCCGGACCCTGGAGGAGGGGACGCCCTATCCCGTCAAGGCCATCTTTGCCCTGGGCATGAACGCCAAGATGTTCCCGGAGACGCCCCGGCTGCTGGAGGCCATGAAAAAGCATCTGGACTTTTTTGTGGATGTGGATGTGTTTATGAGCGAGACAGCCCGGTATGCGGACATTGTCCTGCCCGCGTGCACCAGTGTGGAGCGCAGCGAGCTCAAATGTTACCGGGGGGGCTATCTGTATTATACACAGCCGGTTATCCAGCCGCTGTATGAATCCAAGTCCGACGTGGACATCCTCTGCGAGCTGGCCCGGGTCATGGATTTGGACGACGAGCTGCTCAAGAGCGGCTATGAGGCGTGCCTGGACTGGATGATTGACGGCTGCGGCGTGACCATTGCCGACCTGAAGAGAAGCGGCAAGCCGATGATTGTGCCTGTGGCCAAGTGGCCGGTGAAGCCCGGGCGCTGCCTGAAGGAGGGATTTCCCACCCCCACGGGCAAGATTGAGCTGTACTCCACCGCTGTGGCCGCCATTGCGCCGCAGTACGGCCTGGACCCGCTGCCCAGCTACCGGGATTCCCTGGAGGACCAGAACGACGAGGAGACAAAGACGCGCTATCCGTTTTACCTGTGTACGGGGGCCCGGGTTTCCTATTCCATTCACTCCCGCTCCCAGGGCGTTCCCTGGCTGCGCACCATGTGCCCGGTCCCCACCTGCGAAATCAACCGGCAGGACGCCGCGCGGCTGGGCATCGCCACCGGGGATGACGTGGTGATTGCCAGCCCCTATAACCAGATTCGCATGCGGGCCCATGTGACAAGCAAGATTCAGCCCGGCGTCGTCCTGGCCCAGCATGGCTATTCCGAGGCCAACGCCAACTCCCTGCTGGGGCGGGACCATCTGGACCCCTATACGGGGTTCCCCGGGTACAAGGGCATGCGGTGCAGCATTGAGAAATATCAGGGGGATTGACGCCATGAAATATGTTTTTACATTCAATGAGAGCCGCTGCAGTGCCTGCGGGGCCTGCCGGATGGGCTGCATGGACCAGCACGACGCCGACCCGGCGGCGGGCGAAATCGGGTACAGGCGCACCTATGACGAGGAGCTGGAAATGGCCGACGGCAGCGTCAGCTTCGTCTATCTCTCCACCACCTGCATGCACTGCCAGGACGCGCCCTGTATAGACGCCTGCCCGGTGGGCTGCCTCAAAAAGGATGGGGAGACGGGCTTTACCGTCTATGACAACACCAACTGCATCGGCTGCAAGAGCTGCGCCCTGGCCTGTCCCTTCGGCGCCCCCCACTTCAGGCGGAGCGACGGCAAAATGGTCAAGTGCGACGGCTGCAATACCCGGGTGAAAAATGGGCTGAAGCCCGCCTGTGTGCTGGCCTGTTCCTTTGAGGCCATTGACTGTGTGCCGGAGTCGGACTTCAACGCCGGCGAACAGGGAAAAGCCTGCAATGGGCTGCTGAAAGGCCTGGGGCTGGACGGCAGGCGGCTGGTCTGAGATGCCCGCTCCGGCGGCGTAGGCCCGGGTAAAAGCAAGGGAATTGAAAAAAGAATACAGAACAGGAGGCTGTGGACAGATGACCAACTCAATCTATGGATGGCGGGCCAGTGTCGGCCTGATTTCCCCCATGCCGGGGGAGAATGTTGAGCATGCATTTCATATTTACGCACCGGACGGCGTGTCCTTTTCCTCCATGAAGATGACTTTCCCCGGCCCGACACCGGAGGGCCTTGCCATTCTGACAAGCCAGCTCAAGGATACGGCGGCAAAATACCGGGGCCAGGAGATGAATTATTTGCTCGCCTTCTGCTGCACTTCAGGCAGCTTTGTCAAGGGCCTGGGGTGGGACCAGCAGTGCATCGCCGACATGGAAGCGGCCAGCGGCATTCCTGCCATTACGACAACAACGGCGGTGCTGGAGGCGCTCCGGGCCCTGGGGGCGCGCTCCGTGGCGGTGCTCACCCCTTACCCGGACGAGACAAACGAGATTGAAAAGCGATTTTTGGAGCAAAACGGCTTTGCTGTCACCAACATCTGCGGCATGGACCTCTCCCTTGTGCGGCGCCGGGAGCTTATGAACGCCGACCGGGCCTTTTTGTACCAGAGCGCAAAGGCCATGGAACTCAAGGGTGCAGATGTGTTTTTCCTGAGCTGCGTCGGGCTGGACACGCTGGGATTTGTGCAGACGCTGGAGACCGATTTGGGCCTGCCTGTCCTGACCAGCCACCAGGCGACCCTCTGGGCAATCCTGCGCCACTGCCGGATTCAGGACCGGATGATGCATTTGGGCACCCTGTTTGCCCACTGATGCAGAGCAGAAGCGGAAAAAGCAGAAAAACCCCGCTGTGGAACAGCCGTTCCACAGCGGAGTTTTCCTTTTTGTCAGTTCGCGGCGGGCGGGAAAACCGCGCTGTCGCGGACCTTTTCCAGTTCAGACAGAAATGTACGGGCCATAGGCGAGAGGTAGCGGTCTTTTTTATATACGAGGACAATGTTGTGCAGCAGCTCCTCGTTGGAAATGGGGATATACCGGAGGGCGGGGAAAACTGGCTCTGGGCGCTGGCGGGGAGAATCAGCACGCCCTCGTTGAGGCAGACCGGGGCATAATAGCTGGGCAGGGGCAGCCGGAGATTCCCCTCGCCCATGTCGCCGGCGGAAATCGACATGACCCGCCGCTGCAGCAGCAGGGGGAAATCCTTCCCAAAGAGGATGTTTTCCTTCAGGCACTCCGCCAGGGAGACCTGCTCCCGCCCTGCCAGGGGGTGCGTCTGGGAGCAGACCAGGCTGAATCCCTCCCGGACGAAGGGGATGCGGACATAGCGGTCGTCCGGCTGGAGGAATGTGTCGTATGTAATGAGGAAAATCGCCTCCGTCTCCAGCAGGGCCATGACATTGTGGGCCTGCTGAATGTGGTGGATGCAGAAATCCACGTGGAGCCCCTGGGCCTTCATGCGTCTGTAGACCTCGGTCAGCTCGTCGAAATAGGCGGGGATGCTGTAGATGGTAATCCGCCGGTCGTTATAGGTCCCGGAGCTGGCAACCAGGTTTGTAACCTGCTCCAGATGGGCCAGGAGCGGGCGGCCCGCGTCATACAGGGCCTGGCCCGCCTTGGTCAGCGTGACCGTCCGGCCGTTGCGGATAAACAGCGCGGTTCCGCACTCGTCCTCCAAATCCTTTATCTGGCGGCTGAGGGTGGATTGGCTCATAAACAGCCGCTCGGCCGCCAGGGTGAAGTTCTGGTATTCCGCCGCGATGATAAAGTTGGACAAATATTCCATGTTGATTGCCATTGCTGTCTCCCCTCCCAACGGTTTGTGCGCAAATCTTGTAAAAATAGAATAATTGCACAAGACAAAAAAGGATTTTTCTTGTTCAATGCGCAATATGCATAGCGAAGGCATATTGTCTGCTTGCTTTTTTGTTATATTTTTTTCATAATTATATCACAAAATACCGAAGCTGCGCAATCGCAGACGGTAAATTCCATACATGGGCTGAAGGCTGCCGGTTTTCTGCCGCGCCAACGGGGCGTCCGGCGCGGCAGTCCCAAGGCCCATTGTCCGGAAACAACAAGGAGGAGGTAGAAAAATGAAACGAAGGGTTCTTGCACTCTTGCTGGTGGCTGTTCTGAGCCTCTCTCTGGCGGCCTGCAGCGGCGGCGCGGCGGAGACCGCCGCACCTACGGAGGCCCCTGCGGCCACCGAGGCCCCCGCCGCCACGGAGGCCCCTCCGGCCGCGACACCGGAGCCGACCCAGGAGCCGGAGGAAGAGGGGACGCATCCCTACCCCATTTCCCTGCCTATCAGCGAGGAGACGGTGGAGTTCTCCCTCTGGACCACCATCAACCCCATGGCGCTGCCGTATATTGACCAGCTCACAGACTCCGCAGTTTACCAGTATATCAACGAGCTGACCAATGTCCACTGCGTGGCCGAGAGCATTTCCTCCATGCAGGCCCGGGACCAGTTCCCCCTGATGCTCAACTCCGGCGACTGGCCGGATGTGGTGGAGCGTGTGGGCGAGCTGTATGTTGGCGGCATGAACAACGCCTATCTGGAGGACTTCATCATTGACATCACAGGCGTCGTCCAGGAGTACAGCCCCAATTATTATGCCCGGCTGCAGGAGGATCCCCTCCGGATGTATGGCGCCACCGGCGGGACGGGGGAAGAAATCCTCACCTATGCCGCCCTCTGGGATGACTTTGAGAGCATCAGCAGCGGCCTAGCCATCCGGCAGGATTGGCTGGACGAGCTGGGCTTGGAGATTCCCAAGACCTATGACCAGCTGGAGGCAGTGCTCCAGGCCTTCCAGGCGGAGAAGGGCGTCACCGCCGCCCTGTGGCTCAGCCCCTATGGCAACGGCGGCGGCCAGACCCTCACC
>CAZRNK010000033.1:0-6901 GCA_964601435.1 uncultured Oscillospiraceae bacterium
TCTGCCGCCGGACGGCGTCGATGTCCACCTTGGGGTCGGTGATGACGGTGCCGTCAAAGACAATCTCCCCCGAGGTGGGGGTCTCCAGCAGGTTCAGGCAGCGGAGGAAGGTGCTCTTGCCGCTGCCGGAGGGTCCGATGATGACCACCTTTTCCCCCTCTTCGATGGTCTCGTTTAGGTCATCGAGCACCAGGTTGTCCCCAAAATACTTGGTGAGATGCTTAACGTCTATCACTTTGCCGCAGCCTCCTTTCCAGCTTGCCCTGGAGCCAGGTGAAAATCAGGACCAGGATGAGGTAAATGCAGGCCGAGCCAACCAGCGGGAACATGGCGTCAAAGGTGCGGTTGACGATGTTCCGGGCGAAATAAATAAGCTCCTGCCCGCCGATGACGGAAATCATGGAGGTGTCCTTGAGCAGCACGATGAACTCATTGCCCAGGGAGGGGAGGATGGCCTTGAAGGCCTGGGGGATGACGATAAAGCGCATGGTGTCTATGTAGTTCAGCCCCAGGGAGCGGCCCGCCTCCGACTGGCCCACATCCAGGCTCATGAGCCCGCCGCGGATAATCTCCGCCACATACGCCCCCGAGTTGATGCCCAGGGTCAGGGCGCCTACCATGGTGTAGTTGCGGCTGCTGGAGAATATGACCAGGCCCATAATGAGGATTTGCACCATCATGGGCGTTCCGCGGATGACGGTGACATACACCTTGCAGATGACGTTGAGAACGCCCAGCACAGGGTTTTTCGGCCGACCGGGGCGCTGCTGGTCGTGGGCGGTGCGCACCACGGCAATCAGGATGCCCAGCACCACGCCGATGGCCAGGGCGATGGCGGTGGCGATGAGGGTGATGCCCACGCCCTCCAAATACTGCTGCCAGCGGCCGCCCTCAATGAAGGCCTGATAGAAGCGGACGAAGAAGGTCTGCCACCAGGAGGCGTCGCCGTCCAGACGCAGCTGGCGCCACAATTCATAGGTTTGGGCCAAATCCAAGGCTTCTCTCTCCTTTCCCGGAAATGGCGCAAAAGGAGCGGCACGAGCGCCGCTCCTTTTGCGGAAAAATCAAGTCCTGCCGCCGGTTTTACTCGGCAGTGATATACTTGTCCATAATGGCCTGGACAGTGCCGTCGGCAATCAGCTCGTTGAGGGCGGTGTTGACGGCGTTGAGCAGGGCGGTGTTGCCCTCGTCCACGGCGGCGCAGTAGTCCTCGGTGACATAGGCGCCCTCCAGGATTTCAAGGCCCGGGGTGGCGGCTACATACTCCTGGGCGGGGCCATTGTCAATGACCACGCAGTCCACCTGGCCGTTGAGCAAGGCCTGGACTGCCACGGAGCCGTTGTCCAGGGAAGTTACATGGTCCACTCCGTGGGCATCCTGGCAGTAGAGTTCGCCGGTGGTACCGCGCTGCACGCCAATCTGGATGCCCTCCAAGACGTTGCCGTCGGCATCCACAAGCTGCAGGTCGTCGTTGGTGCCGGCGATGGTGGTGTCGTCCTCACGGACGATAATCACCTGGACGCCGGTGGCATAGGGGTCGGTGAAGTCCATGACCAGGTCACGGTCCTCGTTGTAGGTCAGGCCGGCCAGCATCACGTCGGCCCGGCCCTCCTGGACGGAAATCAGGGCGGCGTCAAAGTCGATGTTGTCAATGACCAGCTCCAGGCCCAGCTTGTCGGCGATGGCCTGGGCAATCTCCGGGTCGATGCCGATGATGTTGTTGTCGTCGTCGGTCATCTCATAGGGAGGGAAGGAAGCGTTGGTGACCATAATCAGCTTGCCTTCCTCGATGGTGGTGAACTCGCCGTAGTCGCCGGCGGCCTCAGCGGGGGCCTCGGTGGCGGCAGGGGCCTCAGTGGCGGGGGCCTCGGTGGCGGCAGGGGCCTCAGTGGCGGGGGCCTGGGTGGCTACGTCGCTGGGGGAAGCGCTGCCGCTGTCGGAGCAGGCGGTGAAGGAAAATACCATGGCCAGCACCAAAAGAAGGGCCAGCACAGCGGATTTCTTTTTCATAAATGTCGTCTCCTTGCTGTAACAAATTGTTCTCGTGCGATTATAGTACAGCCAGGGGGAAGAATCAAGAGGAAATTCATCTTTACGCAAATTTTTTGTATAAATATACAAAGTGACGCCGGGAAGACCGGGGCAGTTGTGGGGTTATTCAGGATGTGTATCCAATTTCCGGGCCAAATCCCGGTATTGCCGGGCCAGCGCCGCCGCACTGCGGCCCGCGGCCTCGTGCAGATGGCCTCCTCTTCCGGAAGCGGGGAGAAGCGCACCTTCCCCTCCGGCGTGGTGAGTTGGAGGCCGTCGGTGAAGTCCGCGCCGAACTCTGCCAAGGTGTCCGACAGGGCGTGCATCAGCGCCGCCCGGTCCTGAGTGGGGAGCGTCTGGGTGGCCGCCCCTGCCCCCAGCGGGGCGCGCTCTGCACCTTTCAGCCCGGCGGGAGCGGGGGGCACGTCCTGGCCCCAGGGGTGAATGAGGTGCAGGGCGCCCGAGAGGGCGTCCAGGCAGCAGCGGTAATAGGCCTCCGGTGTGCCGATGTCGCACCAGTAGCCCGACATGGGCAGGCCATAGAGGGGCATGTCTGCCGCCAGGAGGTCCGGAAACAAATCCTTGGCAAAGTCGTAAGGGGTGCCCGGCGGGACGGCGGCCATGGCCCGGGGGGAGAGGACGTAGATGCCGGTGTTGACCAGGTTTGTGACCACCTGGGGCCAGGCGGGCTTTTCGATGAAGCGGCGGATGTGGTTGTCCTTGTCGGTGAGCACCAGGCCGTAAGAAATGGGGCGGGGGGTAGGGTAGAGGGCCATGGTGGCCGCAGCGCCCCAGTCCCGGTGGGCCTGCATCAGGCGGGAGAGGTCAAAGTCGCAGGCGGCGTCCCCGCTGATGACCAGGAAGTCCTCTTCTCCATAAAAGCCCTCGCAGGCTTTCACGCCCCCGGCTGTACCCAGAGGTTCTTTTTCTATATGGTAGTCCAGGGAGAGTCCAAAAGCGGAGCCGTCCCCCAGGTGGTCGAGAATCTGTTCAGGCTGGTAGCGCAGCGTGACGCACACCTCCCGGATGCCGTGGCGGCGGAGGAGAAAGAGGATGTGGTCAATGGCCGGCCGGCCCAGAATCCGAATCATGGGTTTGGGGATGGGGCCGCTCACGGGGCGCAGGCGCGTCCCCTGGCCACCGGCCATAATGATAGCTTTCAAGCAATCACTTCCTTTGTTGGGCTCCGGCGCGAAAAACGCGGCCAGGCGTCCATAGTATTTCCCTGGAAGTCGGCCTTTACTCGGACCGGTGCAGACGGGCCGCTTTTTTCCGGAAAAGCAGGGGGAAGCGGTTGCGCAAAACAAGAAAATGTGGTAAAATTCCCTAATATGATAGGGCGCAGTCCGGGAAGCGCCAAACTGCGGGAGGTGGGGCAGTGAATAAAAAGGTCCAAAAGTTCATCGAGCCCAATATGCGGATGTATCTGGTGGTCATGGTGCTGTTTGCCGCGGCCAGCTATTTCTTTGACCCCCGGCTGGCGCTGGCCGAGGGGGGCGTGGTGCTGGCGCTGATTATCTACTCCATGATTATGGCCAGGCGGAAGCGCCGGGAGCTGATGGAGTATATTGAGACGGTCACCTACAACGCGGAATCAGCCAAGAACAGCACCCTGCTGAATTTCCCGCTGCCCATGGTGGTGTTCCGCCTGGACGACAACCAGATTGTGTGGGGGAACCAGACCTTTTTCAATATCTGCGGCCGGGAGGGCCCCTCCTTCGCGGCGAATATGACAGAGCTGGTACCGGAGTTTTCCGGGAAGTGGCTTTTGGAAGGGAAAAACCAGTGCCCCGGCCTGCTGGAGCTGGGGGGCAGGAAATTCCAGATTCACGGCAACATCATCCGCCCTGGTGAGGGAGAGGGCCAGAACTTTATGGGCATTACCTACTGGCTGGATGTGACGGACTATGACGACATCAAGCTGGAGTATGAGGCCTCCCGCCCGGTGGTGGCGGTGATTGTCCTGGACAACTACGACGAGCTTATCAAAAATGTCCCCGACCGGACAAAAACAGATTTGCGGAATATGGTGGAGGACAAAATCAACCAGTGGTGCGAGGGGGCGGACTGCTTCCTCCGCCGCTTTGACCGGGACAGGTATGTGCTGATTTTCGAGGAGCGGTATCTGGAGGGCTTCATTGAAGGAAAGTTCAAGCTGCTGGATATGGTCCGGGAGGTAGTGAGTCCCACGGGCATTCATGCCACGGTCAGCATCGGCATCGGCAAGGACGGCAGCGGCTATAACGAGGACTTCAGTTTTGCCTCCCTGGCCATGGAGATGGCCCTCTCCCGGGGCGGCGACCAGGCGGTTATTAAAAACCGGTATAACTTTGAGTTTTTCGGCGGCCGGGGCACAGAGGTGGAGAC
The DNA here is from genome assembly GCA_964601435.1 of uncultured Oscillospiraceae bacterium. Lineage (GTDB taxonomy): Bacteria > Bacillota > Clostridia > Oscillospirales > Oscillospiraceae > CAZRNK01. The sequence continues at coordinate 4,399 of CAZRNK010000033.1, forward strand.
CCGCACCAAGGTCAAGAGCCGGGTTACGGCCAACGCCCTGGCTGAATTGGTTCAGGACGCCTCCCAGGTCTTTGCCATGGGCCACAAATTTGGGGACCTGGACAGCCTGGGCGGGGCAGTGGGCATCTGCTGCATTGCCCGGAAGCTGGGGGTCAAGGCCCGGATTGTTGTGGATTTGAAAAACAACGCCTGCGGCAAGGTGATTGCCGCCCTGCGGACGCTGCCGGAGTATGAAAATATCTTCCTGAGCCCGGAGGAGGCCATGATAGCGGCCGACAGCCGGACGCTGCTGGTGGTTGTGGACACCAACCGGCCGGAGCAGGTGGAAGATGAACACCTCCTGATGGCCTGCAACCGGGTGGCGGTCATCGACCACCACCGCCGGGCGGCCAGCTATATCCAGAACGCGGATTTGACTTTCCACGAGCCCTATGCCTCCTCTGTCTGCGAGCTGATGGCGGAGCTCCTCCAGGAGATTGTGGAGCAGCAGGACATCCTCCGCATGGAGGCGGAGGCCATGCTCTCGGGCATTGTGCTGGATACCAAAAGCTTTACCATCCGGACCGGGGAGCGGACCTTTGAGGCGGCGGCCTTCCTGCGCCGGGCGGGGGCGGACACGACAGAGGTCAAGCGGCTGCTCCAGAATAACCTGGAGGACACCGTGGCCCGGTATAAGATTTTGCAGAGCGCCCGGCTGTACCGGAACACCATCGCCATTGCCGCGCCGGAGACGCCCCAGGAGCGGGTGGTGGCGGCCCAGGCGGCCGACGAGATGCTCAACATCTCCGGCGTCCAGGCGTCCGTTGTGCTCTACCCCACGAAGGACGGGGGCGTCATTATCTCAGCCCGGAGTATCGGGGATGTAAACGTCCAGGTGCTGCTGGAGAAGCTGGGCGGGGGCGGGAACATGTCCGCCGCCGGGGCGCAGCTGAAAAATATTTCCCTGCGGGATGCGGTGAACAGCCTCCTGCGGGCCATTGATGAATATCTGGATGCCTGAGGGCAGTATGACCCTATTTTATAAAATGTATATAGGACGAAATTGATTGGTTTGAATTACCAGGAGGCGAATTGTATATGAAAGTGATTTTTTCCGCAGATGTCCGCGGCCAGGGGAAGAAAGGCGAGATGAAGGAGGTCTCCGACGGCTACGCCCGGAATTATCTGCTGCCCCGGAAGCTGGCGGTGGAGGCCACGGCGGATAATCTGAACGCCCTGAAGCTCCGGGAGAAGGCGAAGGCGGCCCAGATGGCCAAGGAGAAAGCCGCCGCTCAGGAGAACGCAAAAAAGCTCCAGAGCGTGCTGGTGAAGATTCCCGCCAAGGCGGGCCAGGGGGGGCGGCTTTTTGGCTCCATTACCTCCAAGGAAATTTCCGATGCCCTCCGGGAGCAGTATGGCATTGAAATTGAGAAGAATAAGATTGTCCAGGCCGAGCCCATCAAGAGCTATGGCAGCTATAGCGTCAAGTGCAAGCTGGGCTATGAGATTTCCGGAGAAATCCAGGTCCTGGTCACAGAGGAAAAATAACGTTTCCTTTGTGCAGCCGAAAATGTATACGGGGAGGTGACGGATTTTGGAGGAACTGTTGGGCCGGCGGGTGCCCTACAGCGCGGAGGCAGAGCAGGCGGTAATCGGCTCCATGCTCATTGACCCCAGCTGTGTGTCCGTGGTGCTGGAAAAGCTCCACAGCTATGAATTTTATGTTCAGGCGAACCGGGACATTTTTGACACCATCGCCTATATGTTCAACTACGCCAAGACCATCGACCCGGTGACGGTGCTGGACCAGATGAAGGTCCGGGGCGTGCTGCAGGATAATTCCCAGGCCTATATCCTGGAGCTGATGGAGATTACCCCCACGGCGGCCAATGTGGTGAAGTATGCGGAGATTGTCCGGGACCGGGCCCTGCTGCGCAGCCTCTCCCAGGCCGCCGGGGAAATCGGCGTCATGGCCTCTGAGGGAACCGGGGAGGCCGAGCAGGTGCTGGAGGCGGCGGAGCAGAAAATCTATGCCCTCCGCCAGGGGCGCAATACCGGCGGCCTCATGGAAATCGGCACCGTTGTCCATACTGTCTATGAGCAGATGGTGGCCGCTGCCGGCAGCGATGCCTCGATTCCGGGGCTGTCTACCGGCCTCATCGACCTGGATGCCAATATCCTGGGCCTCAACCGGGGGGATTTGATTTTAATTGCCGCCCGGCCCGGTATGGGCAAGACCAGTATTGCCCTGAATATCGCCCTCCATGTGGGCAAGACCAGCGGGAAAAAAGTGGCCATTTTCTCTCTGGAGATGGCCCGGGAGCAGCTGGTGAGCCGGCTGCTCTCCAGCGAGAGCCTGGTGGACGGGCAGAAGCTCCAGACCGGCCGCCTCAGCCCCGAGGAGTGGAGCCGGGTGGCCGTGGCCTGCTCTGCCCTGTCCCAGAGCCAGATTCTCCTGGAGGACAACCCCACCCTTTCGGTGGCGGACATGAACGCCCAGTGCCGCCGGGTGGACAACCTGGGG
>CAZRNK010000033.1:6911-11856 GCA_964601435.1 uncultured Oscillospiraceae bacterium
CATCGACTACCTCCAGCTGATGCAGTCCGCCGGCTCGGGGCGCAGCTATGCCAATGAGAGCCGCACCCAGGCCGTCAGCGACATCAGCCGTATGCTGAAGATTATGGCCAAGGAGCTGAATGTGCCGGTTATCTGCCTGTCCCAGCTCAGCCGCGCCAGCGAGACGCGGCAGAACAAGCGCCCCGTCCTCTCGGATCTCCGGGAGTCCGGCGCCATTGAGCAGGACGCGGATATTGTCATTGGCCTGTACCGGGAGGGGTATTATAACCGGGAGTGTGAAAACCCCAACGCGGCGGAGGCCATTGTGCTGAAAAACCGCCACGGCCAGGCGGGCACCATTGACTTGATGTGGCTGCCGGAATACACCACCTATGCCAACGCGGAGAAGCGGCGGGATGACGATGACTATTGAGTCCCTGCGGGCCCTGGATGCCTGCCCGGAAAAGGGGGAGACGGCCCTGTGCGCCGTCTCCGGCGGCGCGGACTCCATGTATTTGCTCTGCCGCATGGCGGAGCTGGGGGAGCAGCATGGCTTTTCTGTGGCCTGTGCCCACTTCAACCACGGCCTTCGCGGCGCCGAGGCAGACAGGGACGAGGCATTTGTCCGCAGCTTTTGCGCCGAGCGCGCCATCCCCTTTTATGCCGGACGGGGAGACACCCGACGGTATGCATCGGAAATGGGCCTGGGTATTGAGGCCGCTGCCCGGGCGCTCCGGTATGCGTTCCTGGAAAAGACGGCCGGGGACATTGGTGCCGGCTATATCCTGACGGCCCACACCGCCGACGACAATGCGGAGACGGTTCTGCTGAACCTGGCCCGGGGCAGCGGCGCCCGGGGCCTGGGGGGGATTGCGCCGCGGCGGGGCCGCCTGGTGCGGCCCATGCTGGAGACCACCCGGAGCGAGGTGGAGGCATATCTCCAGGAGAGGCAGATTCCCCATGTGGAAGACGCCACCAACGCCCAGGATGACTACGCCCGGAACCTGCTGCGCCACCGCGCTGTGCCGGTTCTCCGGCAGGTGAACAGCGCTTTCTCCCGCCATGCCAGCCGCAGCGCCGCCCTGCTGCGCCAGGACGAGGACTGCCTCTGCGCCCTGGCCCGGGATTTTGTGGACGCATCCTGCGGCGGAGGACGTGTGCCGGTGCAGGCGTTTTTGACCCTCCACGCCGCGGTGGGGAGCCGGGTGCTGCGCATGTTGGCCGGCGAGGCCCTGGAGCAGCGCCACGTGGCGGCATTGTATGCCCTCTGCGCCGGGGAGAACGGAAAAAGCGTGGACATCCCCGGGGTGCGGGTGGTAAAATGGGCTGACATGCTCTTTTTCGGCGTGCCGGAGGCGGCGGATTTTGCCCCTGTGACCCTCCAGCCAGAGGAAGAGGCGGCGCTGGAGGGGATCAGGCTGCGTGTCCGGTGCAGGAAAATCGAAAATTGCAGGGAAATTCACAATTCATTCAACACTTTTTTCTTTAAATATGCGAATATCTGTGGTAGGATAACAGTCAGGCCGCGAAAAGCGGGGGATACTATCCGCTTGTTGGGACACAGCGGCACCAAGAGCGTTAAAAAACTCTTTCAGGAGGCCCGTGTTCCGCCCTGGCTTCGCAATGCCGTTCCCGTTGTGGCTGACGAGGCAGGGGTGCTGGCGCTGTACCGGTTTGGCGCAGGGACGCGCTGTGCCGCCCAGCCGGGGGATACGGTGCTGCGGCTGACATTTGAGGAGATGTGAATTCCTGTGTGATTTACCATGAAGGACAAAATAAAAAAGGGACGGAGAGAAAAAGGGATGGAGCAGGATATCGGCAAGATTCTCGTGAGCAGCGAGGAAATCCAGCGGCGTGTGCAGGAGCTGGGGGCGGTTATCTCCCAAGAGTATGCGGGGAAGGACCCGCTGTTTGTGGGTGTACTCAAGGGCAGTTTTATTTTCATGGCGGATTTGCTCCGCTGTGTCACCATTCCCTGCGCAGTGGATTTTATGGCGGTTTCCTCCTATGGGAATAAATCCGTCACCACTGGTGCGGTGAAAATCAATAAGGATTTAAACGAGGATATAGAGGGCCGGAATATCATCATCGTGGAGGATATTTTGGACAGTGGCATTACCCTCAATTACCTGATGCACTATCTGGGTGGGCGCAATCCGGCTTCCATAGAGATTGCCACCCTTTTAGATAAACCCTCCCGCCGGGAGAAACCGGTGACGCCCCGGTATGTGGGCTTCGAGGTGCCGGACGAGTTCGTGGTGGGCTACGGCCTGGACTATGCCGAAGCGTACCGGAACTTGCCCTACATTGGAATTTTAAAGCCAGAGCGCTATGCAAACGAATAGATTGGGCCGGCGCTTTGAAGTAAGGATGTGATTGTTTTTTGAAACCGAACAAGAATCGGGCCAGAGACATCGGGTTTTATGCCCTGGTGCTTATTATATTGCTGGCAACGGTTTTTTCCCTGACCAGGACGACGGAGACCCCCTCCATTCTGTACTCGGACATTGTGGACTTGTTTACAAATGAGCAGGTAGAGTTCTTCATGGTCCAGGGGGATGAGCTGGTTCTGGTACTCAAAGAGCCGGTGAACGGCTCCAATGTAGTCAGCTGTGAGCTGTATGATTTCAGTGTTTTCTACAACGACTTCCATGAGTTGATTGAAGAGCAGTATGCCGCGGGCATCATTTCGGAATACGACTATGATGTGGGCTGGGTCATGCCCTGGTGGATGTCCTTCCTGCCCTACCTGGGCGTAGTGCTGATTTTCGGCATCCTCTGGTATGTCATGATGAACAAGGCCGCCGGGGGCGGCGGTGCCGGCGGCGCCATGAAGTTTGGCAAGGCCCGGACCCGCCTGGGCAGCGAAGAGAAGAAGAAAGTCACCTTTGCCGATGTGGCCGGCTGCGAGGAGGAGAAGGCAGAGCTCCAGGAGGTTGTGGAGTTTCTGAAAAATCCCGGCGCCTTTACGGAAATGGGCGCCCGCATCCCCAAGGGCGTGCTCCTTGTGGGCCCGCCGGGTACCGGTAAGACGCTGATTGCCAAAGCGGTGGCCGGAGAGGCCGGCGTGCAGTTTTTGTCCATTTCCGGCTCTGATTTCGTGGAGCTGTATGTGGGCGTCGGCGCCAGCCGTGTCCGGGATTTGTTTGACCAGGCCAAGAAGCTGGCCCCCGCCATTATTTTTATCGACGAGATTGACGCCGTGGGCCGCCAGCGCGGCGCGGGCCTTGGCGGCGGCCACGACGAGCGGGAGCAGACCCTGAACCAGCTCCTGGTGGAGATGGACGGCTTCGGCAACAACGAGGGCGTCATCGTCATCGCCGCCACCAACCGGGCGGATATTCTGGACAATGCGCTGCTGCGCCCCGGCCGCTTTGACCGGCGGGTGCAGGTGGGCCTGCCCGATATCCGGGGCCGGGAGGCTATTTTGAAGGTCCATGCCCGGGGCAAGCCGCTGGGCGATGATGTGGATTTGAACTCCATTGCCAAGGGTACCCCCGGCTTCTCCGGCGCGGATTTGGAGAACCTGCTCAATGAGGCGGCGCTCCTGGCTGTACGGCGGAAAAAGCGCTTTATCACCCAGGCGGACATCGACGAGGCCATTCTCAAGGTCCTCATGGGCCCGGAGAAGAAGAGCAAGATTATGTCCCCCAAGGCCCGGAAGCTCACCGCCTACCACGAGTCGGGCCACGCCATCGCGGGCAAATACCTGCCCCACACGGACCCGGTGCACTATATTACCATCATTCCCCGGGGCCAGGCGGGCGGCATGACGCTGTTCCGGCCTCAGGAGGATTTGGAGAACTTCAACTCCAAGGAGGAGCTGTTTGAAAATATCGTCATGAGCCTGGGCGGCCGCATGGCGGAGAAGCTGTTTTTGGACGACATCTCCACCGGCGCCTCCGGCGACATCCAGCAGGCCACCCATCTGGCCCGGGCCATGGTCACCCAGTACGGCATGAGCGAGAAGCTGGGGCCCATTTCCTTCGACAGCTCGGACCACAGCATCTTTATTGGCCGGGACTTCGGTACCACCAAGAGCTACAGTGAGGAGACGGCTGCGCTGATTGACGAAGAAGTCAAGCGGATTTTTGACGAGGCCCAGGCCCGGTGCGAGCAAATCCTCCTGGCCCATAAGGACCAGCTCATCGGCGTGGCGGAGTATCTGCTGGAGCATGAGACCATGGAGGGCGAGGACTTCAACCTCTATTGTGATACCGGCGTGCTCCCTGCTGACGCAGGCAGTGCCCCGGCGGCCCATCAGGAGCCGAAAGCCGAGGAGGTCAAATCGGAGATTACCCCCGAGGGGAAGGTCATCCGGAGCGACGGCACTTCAGAAGAATAACAATATGGACTACGGCGGGGTAAGCGGCCTTACCCCGCCGTAGTTTATCTTATCGGCCTGAAATCCGGGGCCAGGCGGCCTTTTGCCGACGGGACATATACCCAAAAGAGACAGGAGGAATGCGTATGGCAGAATACTTAGCCCACATTGCCGGCGACGGCCGGGAACAGACGGTTCTGGAGCACCTGGAGGGGACGGCGGAGCGCTGTACTGTGTTTGCATCGGATTTTGGCGCAGCGGAACAGGGGCGGCTGGCCGGCATGGCCCACGACATCGGGAAATACTCCGATGCCTTTCAGCGGCGGATTCGCGGTTCGTCGGAGCGGGTGGACCACGCCACCGCCGGGGCCTTCGAGTGTATGAAACGTGGACAACCCTTGGCGGCCCTTGCGATAGCCGGGCACCACGGCGGCCTGCCGGACGGCGGCGGTCAAGGAGACAGTCCGGATACCGGTACTTTTTGGGGCCGCATCAATGGGGCGATTCACGGCAGGCTGGACGACTACAGCGCCTGGGGTAGGGAGCTCTCCCTGCCGGCTGCGGAGGCAACTGCTTCTGCCGCGTCGGACAAGCCGGCGGGGATGTTTTTCACCCGGATGCTCTTTTCCTGCCTGGTGGACG
>CAZRNK010000034.1:0-11637 GCA_964601435.1 uncultured Oscillospiraceae bacterium
GGGCGGCTATCTCCTGGAAGAAAACCGGGTCCGGCGTGGTCCCCGCCAGGCTCAGGGGGAAGAGGATGTTCTCCCGTACCGTCAGGGTGGGCACCAGGTTGAAGTTCTGGTAGACAAAGCCCACTTTGCTCCGGCGGAACACCGCCAGTTCCTTTTCTTTCAGGCCGGACAAATCCACTCCGTCCACAATGACCCGCCCCGAATCGGGGGTATCCAGGCCGCCAATCATGTTCAGCAGGGTAGTTTTTCCGGAGCCGGAGACGCCGATGATGGCGGTGAACTTGCCCTTTTCAATGGAGAGGTCAATGCCGTCCAGGGCCTTTACCTGCGCCTCCCCCTTGCCGAAGTATTTTTTCAGATTTTCAATTGTTACAATGTCCATGGGTGAATGCCTCGCTTTTATTCTTTTTGTGAAGAGGATATATTGGCGGGCAGAGAAGCACGCGCAAACTTCATAGGGCGTATTTCCATATTTTGCGCCTCCCGATTTTCTTGGTTGCGCTTAGCTGAGCAGGTACACCGAAAAGGTGGTTCCGGCGCCTACCTGGGACTTGACGCTGATGTATCCCTTTTGCCGGGTGATGATGCCGTTGGCCAGATACAGCCCCAGGCCCACCCCCTCCCGCTCCGACGCGGCCGCCTCCGGGGCGCGGTAAAAGCGCTGGAAGATGGCGTTGTACGCGCTCTCCGGGATGCCGATGCCGGTGTCAGAAATGTCAATGCGGGTATAAAACTGCCAGGGACGCACTGTGACGGTGACGCTGCCCCCCGCCGGGGTATATTTGACTGCGTTGTCGAGAATGTTCCCCAGGGCCTCTGCCGTCCAGGCGGGGTCATGCCGGATCGTGACGTCCCCGTCGCAGCCAGCAGAGAGGGAAATGCCCTTGGCCTCCGCCTTGGCCCATACAGTGCTCATGGCCCGGGCGATGGTGTCGTGCAGGGGGGCTGTCTCCATGTGGAGCGCAAAAGTGCCTGTCTCCAGCCGGGACATTTTGATAAGGGACTGCATCAGAAAATCCAGCTTGTGAATCTGCTCTGACAGCGTGCCGAGGAACTCCCGCCGCTGGGCCTCCGGCAGATTGTGCTGCTGCAAAATGCCGGTGAACAGCTGGAGGTTGGCGATGGGGGTCTTGACCTGGTGGGAGATGTCGCTCACCAGGCTCTGGATGGTCTCCTTGTCCCGCTGGCTCTGGATTTTGCCCTCGTTGAGGATGTCGAAAAACTGCATCAGTTTTCCCTGTACCTTGGCGGTAAGGGTGTCTTCATAAGGGTGAAAATCCTGAACTGGCCGTCCGGACAAAAGGGCGTCCAGCGTTTCGCACACGTCGTTGGAAAAAGCCTGCACCTGCCGCCGCTGGTAGAAAACCCAGGCCAGCGCTGCCAGACATACACCGCCCCCGGCGGCCAAAAGCCCATAGCGGAGGTCCGCCCGGGGGATATAGCGCCAGACCAGATAGACAAAGACACCCACCGCCGCGCAGAAGCAGAGAAGCAGGCCGGCGCGGAGCAAAACACCGCCTTTGCCCCTCATTGCCGGACTCCTGTCCAGATGTAGCCCATGCCCCGCACCGTCTTGATATAGGTGTGGGCGGCGTCCTCAATTTTGGCCCGGAGCCGGTTCATGGTCACTGTCAGGGTGTGGTCGTCAATAAAGTTTCCCGCGCTGTCCCAGAGCCGTTCCAAAAGGCGCTGCCGGGTCAGAATCATGCCGGGGTTTTCTGTCAGGACCTTCAGGAGCTTGTATTCGTTGGGGGTGATGGCCAGCGTCTCTTTGCCCCGGCGCGCCGTCAGGGCGGAGAAATCCAGGGTGAGAAAGCCGTCGCTCCAGACCTCTCCCTGCGCGGCGCTGCCCGGGGCGCGCCGCAGGGCCACCTCCACCCGCCGCAGGAGGATTTGCATATTGAAGGGTTTGGTTACATAGTCCTCCGCGCCCATATCAAAGCCGGTGAGCACGTCGGTGTCTAGGTCATTGGCGGTGAGGAAAATCACCGGCAGCCCCGGCTGCGCTCGCTTGATTTCCTGGCAGAGGTCAAAGCCGCTGCCGTCAGGCAGATTTACGTCCAGCAGCGCCAGGGAAAAGGCCTCCTGGTCCAGCAGATACCGGGCCTTGGCGCAGGCATAGGCGGGCACAGAGGCATAGCCGGCGCTGTCCAGCTCAAAGCAGAGCCCCGCGCTCAGGGCCAGGTCGTCCTCTACCACCAAAATCCGCTCCATATGGCGTTCACGCCCTTTCTTGTGTGAAAAGCAGACGTATTATAACAGATTTCGGGAAAATGTAAATATCCAGCTCGCCGAAAAGCCCCGAACGGGGCTTTTTCAACAGCCTTTCCCACGTGCGCCGCCTGTGGGGAAAGGTTTTAACCCGCAGCTTTACAGTGGGCAACAAAGGGAAACTTCTGCTTTTTCGCCATCGGGGGTATAATCAGAGCATCAGAAAAAAGGGAATGGAGGAAGCAATGATGGAATATGTTACACTGAAAAACGGCGTCAAAATGCCCATCCTGGGCTATGGGGTCTATCAGGTTACCCAGGACGAGTGCGAGCGGTGCGTGCTGGATGCCCTGAAAGTGGGCTACCGCTCCCTGGACACGGCCCAGAGCTATTTCAATGAGGAGCAGGTGGGCAGCGCGATTCAGAAGTCCGGCGTGCCCCGGGAGGAAATTTTCCTGACCACCAAGGTGTGGGTAGAGCACTATGGCTATGAGCAGGCCAAGGCCTCTGTGCTGGAGTCCATGCGCAAGCTCCAGACGGATTACCTGGATTTGGTGCTTCTGCACCAGCCCTTCTCCGACGCCTATGGCGCCTACCGGGCCCTGGAAGAGCTCTATGATGCGGGAAAGCTCCGGGCCATCGGTATTTCCAATTTCTATGTGGACCGGATGGTGGATTTTGCCTCCTTTAACCGCATCCCGCCCATGGTCAACCAGGTGGAGACCCATATCTTCAACCAGCAGAAGGTGGCCAAGGAGTGGGCAGATAAATATGGTATCCAGCTGGAGGCATGGGCGCCCTTTGGCGAGGGGCGCGGGGGCACCTTTGAGAATCCCGTCATTGTGGGTATTGCAGAGAAATATCACAGGAGCCCGGCCCAGGTGATGCTGCGCTGGCACATCCAGCGGGGCATTGTGGTCATCCCCAAGTCCACGCATATCGAGCGGATGGAGGAGAACTTCCAGGTCTTTGACTTTGCCCTGTCCGAGGAGGACATGGCGGCGATTGCCGCCCTGGACAAGGCGGAGAGCGCCTTCTTCTCCCATCAGGACCCCAATATGGTGGAGTGGTTCGTGCAGATGGTGGAAGAGCGCAAAAAGCAGCACGACAGCTCCAAGGAAAAGAAAAACTGGTAAAAGCACGCCTCCGGCAATAAAAATGCACAAGAGAGGGCCCGGCAATACATGCCGGGCCCTCTCAGCTTGTCAAAAAGCCCCGAATGGGGCTTTTTTGACAGCGGCTAATCCAATTTAAGGCTATCGAGTTTTCTATATTTTTACAGTGCCGGGGTGCCCTCCCGGCCTGGGGCGGTAAGCCGTCCATTTTCCAGGCGGACGATGCGGGTGCAGCCCGTCAGGGTAGAGGGGCGGTGGGACACCAGGATGAGCATTTTCCCGGCGCAGACCTGGGAGAGGGTCTGGAGCAGCTCCTTTTCATGGAGGACGTCCAGGCTGCTGGTGGGCTCGTCCATCACCAGCACATCCGGGTCAGTGAGCATGGTGCGGGCAATGCCGATGCGCTGCCGCTCCCCGCCGGAGAGGCGGGCGCTCATCTGGCCCATGGGGGTGTCATAGCCCTGGGGCAGCGTCTCAATGAACTCATGGATGCCAGCCTGCCCGGCCGCCCGGCGGATTTCCTCCGGGGTGGCGTCAGGCTTGCCCACGGAGATGTTCTCTCCGATGGTAGCGTCGAACAAAAAGGTATCCTGCTCCAGCATGGCAATGCGCCGCCGGAGCTCCGACAAGCTGGCCTTTTCCAGGGGAATGCCGTTAATGCGGATTTCACCGGCAGTCGGGTTCCAGAACCGGAGCAGGAGGCGCAAAATTGTGGATTTGCCCATGCCGCTCTCGCCTACAATGCCCAGCTTTTCCCCGGGGCCGACAGTTAGATCCAGGCTGTGGAGAATCTCCTGCCCCTGGGGGCCATAGCGGAAGGAGACGCTGTCAAAGACAATCTCCCGAATGGGGCCGATGGGCAGAGGGTCGGCTGCCTCCTCCACTTCCGGCTCCGTGTCCTCCAGCGTAAACAGCCGCTCGGCCGCGGCATAGGTCTCCAGGAGGTTGGAGACCACGGTAGTGAGAGACTGGGTGGAGGAGAAAGAGGCCGAGGCAATGCAGGAGAGGAGCACCGCCGCCATGGGCTCCACAGTGCCCCGGAGGGCCAGGTAAGACGCCACGGCCAGGATGGAAATCCGGGCCAGGTATACAAAGAAAGTGGGGACAGAGGAGACCGCCTGCTGGTGGAGGGTGAGGCCGTGGGCCGAGCGGTTAATCTCCTTGCCCAGGGCGTCTACCTGCTCCATGCGCCGGGGCCCGGCCCCGAAAATCTGGATGTCCTTCAGGCCGTAAATGCTCTCCAGCACGAAGGCCTTCATCCGGCCCAGGTTCCTGCGGTAGCCCATGCCCAGCTTCCGCCCTAGTTTTACGGCCGCCAGGGGGATGACGACGCTGATGAGCAGGTAGATGGGCAGCAGCACTGCCGCAAACAGGGCATTATAGGAAAGGGCCAAGGCCAGCGTAACACAGGGCAGCAAAATGACCGTGAACATGGGGCCAATGGTGTGGGCAAAGAAATACTCAATGGTCTCGATGTCGGAGACCGCAATGCTGAGAATGTCCCCCTTCTGGCGGTCTACCAGGCAGGCGGGGGCCAGGGCGCGCAGCTTTTCAAAGAAGTGGACGCGCAGGTGTGCCAGCAGCTGATAGGCCCCCGCATGGGAGACAACCCCTTCCACATACCGTCCGGCGACGATGACTGCGGCGCTGACCGCCATTCCGGCGCCCCAGAGGATGCTGTGGCCGAGGCGGCCGGCGCAGGCCAGGAGGGTGAGGGCACCGAAACCCATCAGGCCCATCTGGGCCAGGTTGCCCAGGATGCTGGCCAGGGTGGAGACAAAGAGGGTGCCTTTCACCGGCGCGGCGGCCTTCAGCAGCCGGCGGGTCATCTCCGGGATGGAATAGGAAAAGCCCTTATGCATGGCGCAGTTCCTCCTCTCCCTGGCGCTCCAGGCGCGTCTGTTCTTCTACCAGCTGCCGGTAGAGGCCCGGCTCCGCCATCAGCTGGGCATGGGTGCCGCACTGGGCCACCTGGCCCCGCTCCAGAACATAGATGTTGTCCGCATGGCGGATGGTGGACAGGCGGTGGGAGATGATGAGCAGGGTGCGGGTGTTGGCGAGTTCCTCAATACAGCTCCAGATTTCCTGCTCGCTTTCGATGTCCACGCTGGAGGTGGCCTCGTCAAAAATGATGTAGGGCGCCTGGCAGAGCAGGGCCCGGGCGATGCCGATTTTCTGCCGCTGGCCGCCGGAGAGCTTCTGCCCGGCGTCGCCTACGTCTGTGGAGAGGCCGTCGGGCTGGGCCAGTACCCAGTCCTTGAGCCGCACCTGTTCCAGAGCCTCCAGCAGCGCGCTGTCCGGCGCGCCGGGCGCGGCCAGAAGCAGGTTGTCCCGGACGCTGCCGGCAAAGAGGCTCACCGTCTGGGGCACCAGGATGATATGCCGCCGGAGTGCTTCCGGCGTGAAGGTGCGGTAGTCCCGGCCCTCCAGGACGATGCTGCCGTCTGCCGCGTCGAAAAAGCGCATGAGCAGCCCGGCCACAGTGCTTTTCCCGCAGCCGGAGAGGCCTACCAGGGCGGTGGTTTTTCCCCGGGGAATCGAGAGGGACAGCCCCCGGAGTGCGGCGGAGCGCCCTGCATAGGCGAACGTGATGTTTTCCATCCGGATGCCGGGGTAAGGGGGATTCTCCTGAGGGATGGCAGGGTCGTAGGGCCGGCTGGTGTCTATGTCCAGGAGCCGGGAGACCTTGTCCGCCGCGGCAACGCCGGCCAGGGCCGAGTGGGTGGCGTTCATCAGCTGGCGCACCGACGTGAAAAAGCCAAAGGATAAAAGCAGCACTGTCAGCGCGCCGGAGATGCCCACATGGCCCCGGGCCAGTTGCACGCCTACAATTACAATGGCCAGGGTGATGGCGCCGTAAATCAGGCCGTCGCTCAAGAGAAAAGAGCGAAAGTTTACCGTCATAACTGCCATAATCTTTTGGTTAAAGGTATCCGCCTTCTCCCGGAGGCGGGCGGTTCGGGGGCCGTCCTGGCCAAAGAGCTTCAGGGTGGACAGACCCTGGACGCTCTCCAGGTAATAGCCCGTCAAATCCTCCATGGAGTCCCAATACTCCCCCTTGAGCTTTTCAATATGCTGGCGGAAGAAATTGTTGGCCGGCATCAGGACGAGGGAGACGGCAAAGAGGACGGCTGCCGCCGGGAGGGAATAGGCCTGCATCTGCCAGAAAAGGTAGAAGGGGGCCAGCAGGCAGTAGAGCAGGCCGGGGAGATATTTGCTGTAGTATACCTGCATGGCCTCCACCCCGTCCACAGAGGCGGTGATGGCGGAGACGGGGCCGATTTTCTCAATGCTGCCCACATCCAGCTCCAGCGCCTTGGCGAAAATCTGCCGCCGCAGCTTCAGCCGGGCTTTGGCGGTGCAGCGGTACTCCGCCTCGCCAATCAACAGCTCCGCCGCCAGCATGAGCACCGCCGCCAGCAGGGCTGAAAGGATGGCCCCCTGCATCTGCTGGGCTGTCATGGCGGGGGCGTCCAGGCTGCCCAGGAAGCTGCCGATACTCCGGGCAAAGAGGGCTGTGCCCACCAACACCACCAGCTTCAGGGCCGTAATGATAAAAATCCACCGCCACAGGCCCCGGGCCATTTTCAGCAGGGTTTTATTCAGTAAAAGCATGCAATATACCTACACTTTCTCTCTCTTTTTGCCGGGGGGCGGACACACCACCCGCATTCGCCGGAGCGCAGGATGGGGGTGGCGCTGTCCAGTATTTATGTTAGCATGAGCTAATTATTCCGTCAAGGAAAAAAGCCGTCCAGCGCGCAAGTGGCGACATTGACGGGGAGAAATGGATTGACAAAATGTAGTTCTTATGCTAAACTCAAATAAACTACAAACTATCAATCAAAGGAGGCGCAGGATGGAAAAGACCGTTTCTATTTCGGAATCGGAGTGGCAGGTTATGAAAGTCCTCTGGAGCGATTCGCCCCAGACCCTGCCGGAGATTCTGAGCCGGCTCCAGGACACAGGCTGGAGCAAGACCACTATTCAGACCTATCTGGCCCGGCTGGTGAAGAAAGGGGCACTGTCCACCAAACGGCAGGGGAAGGGATACCTGTATTACCCCGCGGTCTCGGAGCGGGACTGCCAGCGCGCGGAGAGCGAGAGCTTCCTGCGCCGGGTATATGACGGCTCCCTGTCCAAAATGGTCCTGGGCTTTGTGGAGGGCGGCGCCCTTTCGCAGGAGGAGCTGGGGGAGCTGCGGGCGCTGCTGGATAAGCAGGAGGGAGAACACGGCGATGCTGGGTGAGGTCTTCTACATTTTGCTGTTTGAATCGGTCATCGGCGGCATTTTTACCCTGGTATCCCTGTTTATCAGCCGGGTGCTCCACTGCGCCCTGCCGCTGTGGGTCCCCATTGGGGGGCTGGCGCTCTACTGCATTCCCTTCCTTGCGCCGGGCGTCTTTTTGATTTCCCCGGAGCGGCAGGTGTGGACAGATGGTTTTACGGCCGCCAGCATAGTCTGGCTCTGCGGGGCCGCGGCGATTTTTCTCTGGGACAGCCTGCGCCTGCTGCTGGCCCACAGGGCGGTGCGGAGCGCGCAGCCCTGCGAAGATGCCCGGCTGCTGTCTCTCTATGCCCAGTGCGCCGGGGAAGTTGGCCTTAAAAAGTTGCCGCCGCTGTACTGGAGCCGGCTGAATGCCCCCGTCTGTGTCACCGGGGCCGTCCGCCCCGCTGTTTTTCTCCGGGAGGACATGGCGGTGCAGCTGACGGACGGAGAGCTCCGGGCCGTCTTTTTCCACGAGCTGACCCACATCCGGCGGCGGCATACCCTGCTGCAGCGCATTTGCCGGTATATCTGCATCTGTCATTGGTTGAATCCCTTTGTCTGGCTGGCGGGGGAGGAGCTTGCCCTCCACTGCGAGACAGACTGCGACGCGCATGCGTTGGCGGCTCTGTCGGGGCGCCTGAGCAGACAGGACTATGCCAGTGCTGTGATTCGGCTGCTGGAGCTGTCTGCACGCGCTGCCGGAGCTGCTGCCCCGGGGCCCGGCGCAGTCCGGTTTCTTTTGACCCGGCGGCGGCTCAGGCGGATTCTGTCCGGGCCGTCCAGAATCCGGACAGGGCTTCTGGGGACCGCCCCGGCGGTATTTCTGGCGTTGGCAGTTGCGTTTTCCATGTGGTTCAGCCGGCAACATTTTTATCCGTATCCGGCGTATTCCGTTGGAACGGAGTATGCGGAAAGCGCCGCGCCGGGGACAGTGGATTTTGTATGCTTTATAAATCTACAAATGTAGTTAAAAAGGAGAGGGCTATGCAATACAATATTGAAGTCAGCCATGTGAGCAAGCGCTATAAAACCGGCGCAGCGGCGCTGGAGGATGTCAGCTTCCGCGTGGGTAGCGGGGTCTTTGGCCTGCTGGGGCACAACGGAGCAGGGAAGACGACGCTGATGAAAGCCCTGGTGACCCTGTTGCGGCCCACCGCAGGGCATATCCGCATCTGCGGCCTGGACACCCAGCGGGAGGGGGAGGCAGTCCGAAGGCTCATCGGGTATCTGCCCCAGGAGCTGGCCATGTACAGCGCGCTGCCGGTGCTGGACTTTGTCCGCTATATGGCGGCCCTGAAGGGCGTCCGGGAGAAGCATGCGGCGGAAGAGGCGCTGGAGCAGGTGGAGATGCTCCCCTTTGCCCGGCGGCGGATTGGCCAGCTCTCCGGGGGTATGCGGCGCCGGGTGGGCATTGCCCAGGCCCTGTTGGGCAGCCCCCGGGTGCTGGTGGTGGATGAGCCGACGGCGGGGCTGGACGTGGAGGAGCGGATACGCTTTCGCGGCGTCCTCTCCCGCTATGCCCAGGCGGGGCGCACTGTGGTGCTCTCTACCCATATTGTGGAGGACGTACACCAAATCTGCGGGGAGCTGGCTGTATTGCGGAAAGGGCGGCTCTTTTATGCCGGTGCAGCGGATGCCCTGCTGGAGCGGGTGCGGGGCAGGGTGCGGCTGCTGCACCTGGAGCGCGAGGCGCAGATGGCTGCGCTGCAGAAGCAGACGGTGATTTTGTCCATAAATTACGAAGCGCGCGGGCTGTGTGTCCGGATTCTGGATGAGGCGGGGCACTTTCCCCAGGCGGAGGCTGTGGAGGCGACGCTGGAGGACGCCTATATATACTGTATGGGAGGGAAGGCGAATGGGTAAGATTCTGGCCATTGTCCGCTATGAGTATAAGATGCAGCTGCGGCATCCGGCGACCTGGGCAATTCTTCTGGCGGCGACCGCGCTCTCCCTGCTGGACAATTTCCCCTCTGCTGGAAACCTGATGCGGTTGGAATTTTTGCAGGAGAGCGCCTATTTTGTCTACCGGGTCATGAGCCTGGACGCCCTGGTGCTGCTCTTTGGCCTGAGCTTTCTTCTGGCGGGGCGGCTACCCCTGGATGGAAAGACGGGCATGAAAGCCCTGTTTCTGTCTGCGCCGCTGCACAAGGGGCAGTACGTGCTGGGAAAGCTCCTGGGCGGTTTTCTGTATACCTTTTCTATGCTCTGCCTTTTTTTGGCGGTGAACACGGCGGTCTATTTTTTCTCGGCGCCCTTTGATGTCTCAGTGGTGGACTGCTGCCTGCCGCTGGCCAGGGCGATTGTCTGCTGCGCCCTGCCCGTCAGTGTGTTTGTGGGGGTGGGCGCTGTGGCGCTGCCGGGGATGATGGACATCCGGCTGTTTTACCTCCTGGCGGCAGTCGTGTTCGGGTATAACGCCGCCTATGTGGGATCAGCAGAGGCCATGCCCTTTTACCTGCTGACAGGGGGGGACCTGGTGCGCTGCATCTGGATGCACCCGGCCTGGCCGGCTGTGGAGCTGGGCAGCGTGCTGGCCAACGGGGCTTTCCTGGTGGGCGGCGGCCTTGCCGTCGGCGGGCTTACGGCGCTGCCCCACCGGTTTTGGCGGGGGGAATGAAATGCTGCAGAAGCTGAAGTATGAGTGGAAAATTGCAGGCGTCAATTTTCCCCTGGTGTCGGCCGGCGTCTCGCTTGCCCTTCTGGTGCTGGCGGCGATGGCCGGCACGCTTTTGGATGTTTCTGCCGTGGCCTTTGAGGTGGTGTTTCCCTTCTTTGCTGCCATCGCAGTGGGGGAGAGGGGGAAAACCCGCGCGGACAGGAATTTTGACATCCTGGCCGCCCAGCTCCCCTCCCTGCCCGCCTGGGCAGTGCTGCGCTATGGGGCTGTCTTTGGGGCAGTCAGTGCATTTGCCTTTCTCTGTATGGTGGGCGTGTCCTGCCTCCGCGAAGAGGCGCCGCTGGGGACGATGGTGCTGCTGTATTTTCCGCCGGCCTTTTTCCTGTCGGCTCTGAGCCTTCTGGCGGGGCTGGCAAGCGCCCGGGAGCATGCCGCCTCTCTCCTCTGCGGCCTGGTGTGGCTGACGGCCCTGCTGACCCGCAGCCTGCTGCGCATCGAAGGGATGGCGTATATCTACCTGTTTGCCCGCTTCGCTGGCATCCAGTGTCCCACCCTGCTCTGGAACAAACTTATTCTGCTTATAGCTGGTGGCACCCTCCTGGGGGCGGCCTGCTGGGTGGCGAAACGGCGTCCCTGGTAGACTTTCCGGAGGGAAAGGTATATAATGAAGGCACTTTTAGCAATGCTGCGGAGGTGGAGGCTGTGACAGAAGTGGTGGCGGCCCTGATTTGGTCAGGGGAGAGATTCCTGATTTGCCAGCGCCCGGCCCATAAGGCCCGGGGGCTGCTCTGGGAGTTTGTAGGGGGCAAGGTGGAGCCGGGAGAGACCAAGGAGCAGGCCCTTGTCCGGGAGTGCCGGGAGGAGCTGGCCATTACGCTGAAGGTAGGGGACGTGTTTATGGATGTGGTGCACACCTATCCGGACCTCACAGTGCATCTTACCTTGTACAACGCCTCCATTCAGGCGGGGACACCCCAGAGGCTGGAGCACAATGACCTTCGCTGGATTGCGGTAGAGGAGATTGACGATTATGCCTTTTGCCCGGCAGATGCGGAAATCCTGCGAAAGCTGAAGCAGGAAGGAAAAACGCAAAGCCTGCCCAATTGAGAGATAGGCCCCGGAGCTGCAGCCCCGGGGCCTATGGATTTTATTGTATGAAAGACATATGATAAAAATCGCCGTCGCAAGCGATATGACGCTTGCGACGAGCTGGTGCGAGTGGCGATACAGGACTTGTGGCATCCCCCAAAGGAAACCAAACTGGAGCCCAGCGGCAGCGGGTCCGGTTTGGAAAGGAGCCGCGACAGAATGAGCGAGAGGTGGCTTTTTTACAAAAGCCGCCGCGAACGATATGTCGTCCGCGGCGACGTGGTCGGAGTGCGGGGACTCGAACCCCGGGCCTCCTGCTCCCAAAGCAGGCGCGC
>CAZRNK010000035.1:0-9876 GCA_964601435.1 uncultured Oscillospiraceae bacterium
GGGCGGATATTTCTTTTGGTTACTTTTCTTGCAGGAGCAAGAAAGGAACGCCCCCATCCCGCCAGCCGGCGGCATTTCTTTTATATACTTTTAGCTTGAAAAACTGCATGCTAAATTTGCCAAAAGTCCCCGAAAAGGCCGCCCCTTTCGATTGACGGGGCCGGGGAAGCGTGCTATAATAAAAAAAATCATGCAAATACGCGGCTAAACTGCGTTCTGCATAGAAAGGCTGGAGTGTTATGGGCTTTATACCGAAGACAACTTGCCGGCGCTGTTTCCGGGAATACTCAGGACTGCGCAGCCGCTGCCCATATTGCGGCACCAAAAAAGTAAAGGACTCTACCCGTACCCCCGCCTCTACGGACAGCACCGTCCGGGGCACTGCGGCCAACAGCCGGGCCGCTGCCAATGCCAAATGGCAGATGATTTTCGGCGCCATTATTCTGGCTGTGGTAATTCTGGCTGTAATTGTTTTGATTTCCGTCAGCATTAACGGCGACTCCGGCGAAGGCGGCGGCGGTACGGCGACAGCCAGCCCCTCTCTCACGCCCCAGACCACCCTGACGCCAACGCCTACGCTGACCCCTTCCCCCACCCCGACAGTGTCCGTCACCAGCATTACCATCATCTGGAGTGTGGACGGACAGCCGCGTACGGAATTTGCCATTTCCGCTGGCAGCGGCATTCAGATGGCCGCTACCGTATATCCGCTGGAAGTGGAGGCCGATGTGGTATGGAGCTCCTCCAATGAGGGCATTATGACAGTAGACCAGACCGGTTATGTCACAGGTGTCTCCACCGGCAGCGCAACATTGTATGCCGAGTGCGGCGGCGTGCAGGCGGCCTGCACTGTATACGTCACCGGCTAAATCAAAAATCTCTGTATATCATTCAGACAGAAAAGGCGGTCTTTTGGCCCCGGACAGCGGTGTACTCGTTCCCGTTCCGGGGCCATTTTGGCCGCCTTACAGTGCCTATGGATATATACAACTGGAAATGAGGGTTCCCTATTGGAAAAAAAGCCATACTGGAAGCTGTTTTTATCAACCCTGACGCTCTCGGCCTTTACCTTTGGGGGCGGGTATGTCATTGTTCCATTGATGCGAAAGAAATTTACACAGCAGCTCGGTTGGATAAGTGAGGAAGAAATGCTGGAGCTGGTGGCCATTGGCCAGTCCTCCCCCGGCGCTGTGGCCATCAACTCCGCCACGCTGGTGGGCTATCGCATAGCCGGCTTTCCCGGCGCGCTGTGCGCCCTGGCGGGGACGGTGCTGCCGCCGCTGGTTATCCTGTCCCTGGTGAGCGTATTTTATGAGTTTGTCCGGGATAACACCTATGTCGCCGCCGCCCTTCGCGGCATGCAGGCGGGCGTGGCGGCCGTAATCGCCGATGTAGTCTTTACCATGGCCCGGCCCTACTGTAAGAAGAAAGAATGGCCCTCTTTCTGCATCATGATTGTGGCCTTCCTCCTGGCGTGGCTTTTGGATGTAAACGTTGCCTTTATCATTCTGGGCAGCGGGGCCCTGGGCGCCGTCTGGTCGCTGATTGCAAAGCGGCGGAAGGGGGCAGACGCATGATTTATCTGGAGCTGCTGGTAAGCTTTCTGTATATCGGCGTACTGGCCATCGGCGGCGGATATGCCGCCTTGCCCCTGATTCAGACCCAATGCGTAGAATTCCGCGGCTGGCTGACCATGTCGGAATTTACGGATTTGCTCACCATCTCGCAGATTACCCCCGGCCCCATAGCCATTAACTCTGCAACCTTTGTAGGGATGAAGGTGGCTGGCTTTCCCGGCGCGCTGGTGGCCACTCTCGGGTTTGTGCTACCGCCGTTTCTGATTGTCTCCCTTCTGTGGGTGCTGTACAAAAAATACCGCTCCCTGACCGTCATGCAGGGGATTTTGTCCGGCCTGCGGCCGGCAGTGGTGGCCCTGATTGCCTCGGCGGGTGTCTCCGTTATCGTCCAGGCCCTGTGGGGCGAGGCCGCCATCTCCCTGAGCGGGACGGACTGGCTCAGCGGCGTGCTGCTTCTGGCCGGCTTTGTCGTGCTGCGGAAATGGAAAACCGACCCCATTTTTGTCATCCTGGGCTGCGGCGCCCTGGGCCTTCTGGCCGAAGTTCTCCAAAACCTGATTTCTTAAATTACAGCAAGCGCCCCGCTTCCTTCACAGAAGAAGGAAGCGGGGCGCTTGCTTATACATATGCTGCTCAGAGGCTGGCAATATATTCTCCCGCCAGGCGGCCCATCGTCTGGGCCATGCTGATTTGCACGCCGGCCATGGGCGTAGTGTACTGTATGGAGAATCGTCCGCCACAGCAATTCCCGCTGGCAAACAGGCCGGGAATCGGCCTATCCGCATCATCCAGAACCTGCTGATGCTCATCCACCACCAGGCCGGACAGGGTACACATAGGCGGCATCACCTCCAGCTCCGAAACCAAACCGAAAAACGGCGGCTTGACAATGGGATGGAGCAAACTCTCGTCCTTGCCAAAATCTTCGTCCCGGCCCATGGCACAGAGCGTATTATACCGCTCCACTGACCGGAGGAAATTTTCCTTCGCCGCCCCGCTGTAGCCCAGATACCCTGCCAGCTCCTCAATGGTATTGGCGGAGAAAATCCGCTCCGGCGGCCGGGGAAGCTTCCGCATCTGCTCCCAGGAAATCACATTGATGGTGCCGCGCATGGGCGTGCCCTCCGGGCCAACGCCCCGGGCCGCTGCTGCCATATCCTCGTCAATCTGCTGCATCAACTCCGGCCAGCCCAGATGGATGCCCCCATGGTGGGGAGCCTGATACTGCAGCTCTTCGCGCCAGTTGCTGTCAAATACAACTGCGATTTTTCCTTTCGGCTGCCGCGCAGTCTGCGCATCCACGCCCCAGGAACCCAGAAAGCCCTCATCCGTATACCGCTTACCCTGTTCATTCAGCTTCAAAAAGGCCACTGAGCCGAAGGGTGCCGTGGAGCCTTTGCAAAATATAGATGGGCAGCGGGGCTCGGCCTCCAAGCGCCCTCCGGCTAGAATCCCCAGCTGGATGCCGCTTCCATCCCGGCCCATGCCCAGAGGCTTGCGTTCCCCCTTATAAAAGGAATTGAATTCGCCCAGCAACGCCTGTACCATCTGCGCATTGCGGGAAAAATCCCCAGCGGCCAGGAGCACGCCCTTATCCGCCAGGAAGCGGACATATTCGCCGCTGTCCATGTCCCGGGCCAGGACGCCTGCTACACGGCCATTTTCCAGAATGGGCTGCTCCCCGTGGAGCCGGAAAAAAGCCTGACCGCCCAGGGCATAGAACCGCTCCTGGTTGAGCAGGACCGCATTGGCAAGACTATACTCGCCGCCGCCATAAAACTGGGCCGTCCCAATAAAGCTCTTGAAGCCATTGATTTCCCCTTTAAACCGCTCTGCGCCGGGGTGGCAGAAAATCATAATGCTGTCCCGGAAATCCTGGCTCAACGGCTCCAGAAACCAGTCCAGCGTCGCGCCGCAGTTCCAGGCAAACTGCCGGATTAAATCCGGGTCTGTCCGGTTCAAGTTGCGCTTTTGCCACTCCCGGAGCAAATCCAGGGGGTCATAGTCCTGAACCCCTCTGCTCCGGGCAAACTGGGAGTTGATGGTGCCGATTTCATTGCCAAAGATATTGCGGGGCGTTTTCTTCTGATATTCCAGCACAATAACGCTGGCGCCGGCTTCTGCTGCAGCCCGGGCCGCGCAGGTCCCTGCATGGCCGAAGCCGACAATGATGACATCCGCCCGATGGGTGGCCGTGATTTTCTCCTCCGGAACAGCCTCCAGAATCGGGAGCCACTCCGGTAAAACCCGGGCGCTCATTTCCCCACCTCAAGGTATTTCTCCACTTCGCTGTAGGTCTTATAGGGATAGGGTACAAAGGGGTCGTTCTGGGGAAGGGTTGTGGGGGAATACTCCTTGTGCGTGCCGGGCAAATCGCTCTCCCCGCCGTGGGGATTTTCGTTCATGTCCTCCGCCTCCGGCCCCCCGGCTTCATGCTGCTCTGCGTCCGGCGGCCCCT
Source organism: uncultured Oscillospiraceae bacterium (assembly GCA_964601435.1). Classification (GTDB taxonomy): domain Bacteria; phylum Bacillota; class Clostridia; order Oscillospirales; family Oscillospiraceae; genus CAZRNK01. Next base: position 4,036 of record CAZRNK010000035.1, read on the forward strand.
TCCGCTCCGCAAACGGGTCCATCTGGTCGGCAATGCCGCTGATGTCGCAGCCGATGCGCAGGTTCTGATAGCGCCAGCCCGCCTCTGTCTTGACAAAATCACCGCCATAGCGCTCCCACATCCACATGCCAAATTTCTTTCCGGATGGGTCAATATTGGTAAAGGCGCCTGCCGGGGTATACCAAAGGCCCTTTGCACTCTGGGCATCCTCTGCCACCTCGATGATGGGGCTGCAGATGGCATGGATGGGCTGACCATTCATGGCCCGCCAGCCCCATTCGTGCTCCTTGACCTCCGGGTATTTCTCCAGAAGCTGGGCATAGGTCTCCCGGCTCTCCGCCTCCTGGCCCTCTACGTAGTTCTGGAAAAACTTCTCCCGAAACCAGGTTCCATAGTTGTGCGTCCAGGAAATTCCGTCCTGGAGCCACAAATCCTCCAGCTCCTCCCGATGGTGGCCCATGCCGTGATAATAGACATGCAGGGCATGCAGGTTTTCCACCTCCAGCGCTGCCTCAGCCCGGTCTATACGTGCTGTAACGGAAAGATGTGCATACACGATTTACGCTCCTCCTCTTCCAAAACCTTCGTAACAATTTCCTTACTTCTGCCCGCCATACAGAGGATTGCCCTCGGGCCCATAGCTGACCGTCTCGGAAAAGGTCCGGTAGGGCTTGGGCAAGGGCGGGTACTCCGGCCAGTTAAACCGGCTGTCATAGGCGGGGAATGTAAAAGTCAGCTCCATGGCGTAGGGGTCCTCCCCCGCCTCAGCGGCCGGCGCCGGCCGCTCCAAATCAATGATTTCATCCGTAATGCATCCGCCCACGGGCATAGCCGTATCCGTTCCAATGAGCAGATGCCAAATCTTCCACTCCCCATTTTCTTTGATAAAATCCACCGCATAGCGCTCATACATCCACATGCAGTGCCCCTCCGGCAGTCCGTCCCCGCCGGGCTCTGAAAAAGTAATCTGTCCGGGAGAGTGCCACATTCCCTGAGCCGTTTCCCCATCTTCCGCCACATAAATCAGCGGCGTCATCAGGCTGTGCATACCGCCAACACCCATCCGGGCATACTCAGGCTTATCGGGGATGGAAGGGTCAAGTTTCCTGTAGGCCTCCAGCTGCTCTCTAGCGCGCCTCGTCGTGAATGACATAATTCAGCCGGATTAGGTCCATACCCACCTGATAGCCGGCATTCTGGCCAAAGGAGGCGGTCGCCATATGCTCCGGCTCCTTCACCCAGATTTCGTCCAGCTCCCGGCCGTGGAGGCCATATTGATGATAGTAAGCATGGCGGGCCATAACATTCTTTATCTCAATCACGTCCCAAACCCGCTGGATGCGTTCTTCATCTGAATACCGCTTCATCTGCGTACCCTCCTTTATATTCCATAGCTGAACGTCTCGGAAAATGTCTCATATTTTTGGGGAACCCGCGGGATTTCCAGAAGTGGCCGGCGGGCATGGACCCGTTCCAGGACCGTTGCCGGCACCGTCGGTTCCGGCATCTGAAAGTCGGCAATCGCCTGGAAATCCGCATCCGGCTCCTGCTCCGGCATGGGGGCCGTCCAGTCATGCCGGAAAGGCGCGCGAATATCCTCTACCCGCAGCAGGTGCCAAATCCGCCACTGCCCATCCTCTTTGACAAAGTCCGCTCCGATTCGGCCGAAAACCCATTCAGCTTTCATCCCGGCCGGCCCATAGTCCACATCTGCGCCGTATATGTACCACAGGCCCTTGGCGCTCTGGCCATCTCCGGCAATCTCAATAAGAGGAGTTGTTACCGTATCTGCCACAAAAGAGCCCACCCCCAGGAGTTCAGAGACGTCCATGGCCCCCAGTTCAGCAGGGTGAAGCTTCTGTGCCACCCTTGCCTTGACTGCAAGCAGCCGGGCCTGGGCCTCATAGTAGCCCCGTACAGCGTCATACCCCTTATAATACCCGAAGTTGGTGCCCAGGCAGGGGTCAGGCGCCGTTTTGCACCAGAGGTCTTCAAATACGGTAGACGCCTTGCTCAAAACCCCATAGTATAGCCGCCGGCCCATCATGTTCTCAATATAGCGGTAGTCCTCCCACCGCTCAACCAGTTGTTCTGCCGTATACGTGCGCATTCATTCATCGCTCCTCTTCATTCAGGTTGTTTTCCAGCCGCAGCTCCCGGAAGGAAAGGGGGTTATAGGGGTCCTGCAGCAAAATATAAAAGGAAATCAGCAGCTGACAGAATTCATAGCCAGAATTCAAATCCAAATCAACTATGCTCAAAATCCGATTGATGCGGTAAGAGAGGGTGTTGGGGTGAATATACAGGCGTCTGGCCGCCTTGCTTACCTGTTTCATCTCCTCCAGATAAACAAAGAGGGACTCGCAGAAATTCGTATTATTTTTCCTGTCATAGTTCATGAGCTGAACCAGGGATGGGTGAATCAAATCACGGGTAACCACATGTTGATTACACAAGTCAATCATCCGCTCGATGAGCACCTCATCAAAGAAAATCAGCCGTTTTCTATACCGTTCCTGGCGCGGCAGCCACCGGAAGGAGGCCGCCTGCTCCAGCGCTACATTCGCCACAGAGATGTCCGCAAAGCAGCGGCTTACGCCCGCTGTCACATTTAAGCGCTCCACGCACTGAGCCAGCCGCCGGCGCTGGGATTTTTTCAGCAGGAAGTCCCGGTCGCCGTCCCAGAGCAGGATTACCATCATCTGGTCACTGTAGCACCAGCAGTAACACGGCGGATAGGCCGCGCTGAGCCGGCTGTAGATGCTTGCGCAGGTGCTGGATGGCGCGTCCATCTCCCGGAGTTCAATCGCCAGGACATACTGGTTTCGCCGCGCCTGCCAGCCTAAGGCGTCCATAGTGCGCTCCATATCCACATCTACATGTACATGTCCACCCTGGCCGCGCTGGATAATATCCTGGAAAAACAGGGTATGGGAGATTGGCCCGCCGCCCGCCGCCTGGGGCGGCAAAGAGAGGATGGCCCTATATTTCACCCCCGTCACAATCGCCATGGCCCTGAGAAGCTCTGCATCTTCCCCAAGCTCACGCTGACAGCACAGGGCAATACAGCCAACGGGATGGTTATCATATCCAAAGCCGATGCAGTACCACTCCAGGTGGTGCACTGTGTCCGTCCGGTGGAGTAGCTGGTGCAGCCCGGGTGTGTCCCGAAAGAGCTCCATCGTCATCCAGGATGCCAGGTACGCCTCGGTCTGGCTCTGTTCAGCAGCTTCGGTCCGATACAGCAGTTTCCCTATGCTGTCGGCAACTACCAGAAATCCCTGTATCGCTTCATCCATCCGGCAAAACAGCTGCTCCATAGACAACGGCTCTGCAAGCAACCCATAAATTTGGCATTTTTTCTCTTCCAACACGTACTTGGAATTCAAGGCAGCCCCTCCTCCGAACTTGATGATACCATTGTACTCTCCTCAAAGGAAAAGCACAACAGAAATCACCCGGGGACTGCCGCAGCCTTACAGCCTGTTTGCGGCGCCGAACCCAGCCCGTATCGCTTTTTGTATATTGCCTACTTGCTCATTGTCGCCAATCACAGCATAAAATCCGGCCACATCTGCGTATGCCATGGCCTCTGCCAGCCTGGGTGTGCTGCCCCCGGCCACCACCACCGTATCACATGTCACACGGCGGCGCTCCCCCCACCGGTCGATGTAGGTCACTGCCCCCGGCTCCACCGCCGTAGTAACCGCCCGCTTGCAGATGGTCAGCGTCTCCAGCGCTTCCCAGGCCGTCTGCATACTGGTGTAATAATGGACGCGATGGGCATCCGGGGCCACCACCCCCTGGCGGGTAAGCAGCGTCACTTCCCTGCCGGTCCCAGCCAAATACATAGCCGTCTCTGTGCCAACCTCTGCCCCGCCAATAACCACCACCCGCTGGCCAACTTCTCCCTCTCTTCCATAGATTTCTGCCGCAAGAAGCGCCCCGGACGTATGAGTCCCATCGATTTCCGGCATAGACGGAGAGGAACCCATGGCGCAAATGACTGCATCAAAGCCCTCCCTCCGGAGGGACTCCGGCGACGGGGAACTGGAGAGGCACACCTGAACTGCGCGCTTTTCCACCTGCCGGATTAGATACTCCTTAAAGTCGTAAATCGGCCATTTCAAAGGGGCAAAGTCCGCATGGCGGAGCTGGCCGCCCAAAACTGCGTCTTTTTCGTACAGCACCACCTGATGGCCCCGGTCTGCAGCCGTAATGGCACACTGCATGCCCGCCGGTCCGCCGCCTAAAATGGCGACTCGCTTCACCCTGTCCGGCGGTCTGACCATATCCCGGAGCCGGTGCTCGAGTCCCAGCCTGGGATTCACCGAGCAGACGCTCAGCCACGGCCCTATAATGGACAGGCCATGGCAGCGGTTGCAGCGGATACAGGGCCGCACATCCTCTCCCCGGCCCTCCTCAATCCATCGCCCATACTCCGAATCACAGATAAAGGCCCGGGCCAGCCCAATCAAATCCGTCTGCCCCTCCGCCAAGTATTGCTCCATGTCATCCAAATCCTGATACCCGCCGATGGGTTCCACCAAAATATTGGCTCCGCCTGCCTTGACAGCCCTGGCATATTGCAGCGTAATGGGCCTGTGCCGCTGCGAATTGAAGCAGGTGGGGTGGGAGATGTCTCCATCCGCGGCGCGGAGCTGGAGAATATCCACTTTCCCCTCTGCCAGCTTGGCAAAGGACACGGTATCCTCTATTGTCAGGCCGCCCGCTTCCTCTTCTCCGCTCATCTGCAGCTCTACAATAAAGCGCTCCCCATACGTATCTTTGACAGCCTGGCACATTTCCAGCGGAAAGCGGGCCCTGTTCTCCATCGAGCCTCCGTACTCGTCTGTCCGCTGATTGGTCAGCGGCGTCAGAAAAGCGGCCAGCAGCGTAGAATTATAGGCCGCGTGGAGCGTCACGCCGTCAAAGCCTGCATTCCGGTAAATATAGAGCTTGTCAATCAGCTCGTCAATAAACCCCTGCATCATCTCCCGCGTCAGCGCCTTCTGGGGGCCCCATTGGCGCGGCGGCATCATCCCGCCGGAATTCCGATAGCCCAGGAGCGTCCGCATAGCCTCTATTTCTTCTGCTTTTTCCCGGTTATTGGGATTCGGCTGCCCTGCGGGAATTTTCGGCTCTGCATAGGCGCTGACATTATAGCCATCGGGGATATGCATTTGAAAAGACACGGTTATCTTTGAACCCCAGAAGTGTACCGCGTCCGCCAGCTGCGCCAGATAATTCTGCATACTGGGGTCTGTACGGTCCCACATGGGAAACCGGCTTCCATCCATGTCGCCCTCATGCTGATGCGGGTTTGTCCAGTCCGCTACGGTTACAATGGCGGCGCCGTTTTTGGCTACATTAGACAGATAAGAAATCACCGGATCCGCCGGAAAAGATTCCGGCCCCTGCAAAAAGTGCGGAAGTGAATTTGCACATATCAGGCGGCTCTTCAGCAAAACGCCGCCTGGCGTCATGACAGGGGAGAGAATATGCTGATACTTTTTGCTCATAGGATTCTCCTTTTTTCCAAGCGGGCGAAAGGCTTCCCCGCTTTGGCCTGTATGCAGGACGCGGCGCTCCCTGCCGGCCCCCGGGCTTCGTGGAACGCCGCGCCAGCATGTTCTTCTGTATGTTCTAGCGGTTCATGAAGCGCTCGTATGCCGCCTGATAAATTTCCACCAGGCGCTCGGCCCCCATCTCCAGGAGCTGGCTACGGAAGGCCTCAAACTCCGTCATTGGAAGATCTCCGGTCACAAATTTCAGCAGGTTCTCGCTGATGTAGGTACTCATATCGCCGAAAATCTGCCGGAACTCATCGCCTTCCTCTGC
>CAZRNK010000035.1:9976-11390 GCA_964601435.1 uncultured Oscillospiraceae bacterium
TCGCCTTCAATCCCCCAGTTGCACAGGAAAGAGCCCTCCTCGCTGTAGAGATAATCGAAGGCCTGGAGCAGAATTTCCACATTTTCACATTTCGCAGAAATTGAGTGGGTGGAATTGGCCACGCCGCAGCGCACCCCGTCAAACTCAAATGTCAGTGTTCCAAATACATAAGGGTCATCCCCCTCGTTGCGCAGCGGTGTGCCCAGGGCCACCAGTTCAAAGTCCGGGTCCTCCGCCGTGGTCTTATAGGCTTCAATGTTGGCCGCATCGGTATAGAAATACCCGGTGACATCTGTAACTACCTCTGTGGTGTATAGATTGAAGGCCTCAATATTGGGCATGTTCTCGGAAATCAACCCCTCGCTATACCACGCGTTCAGCATGGTCAGATAGTCAAAATAGGCGTCCTCAATGGGCGTAAACTTCACCTGCCCGTCCTCTACATACAGGGGAAGCTGCACTGTCGGGGTCGTTGCCAAATAGGCGTTAATGCCATAGCCCGCGCTGAAGGCCCCGCCCAGCCAGGCGCCGCAGGCGTTGAGCATCATAGGCTCGGTGGCGCCCATCTCGCTCTTGAAGCCGCGCAGCGCCTCAGCAATCTCATCATAGGTCTCCGGGACCTCCATCCCCAATGCATCCAGCCAGTCGGCGCGCATGACCATCCCCTGGGTCATGTGAATATTTTTGGAGATATGATAAAAAGCGCTGGCATAGCCGGAGTCTGTTGTAACAAACCGGCGGAGCAAATCGCTCGAATCCATGAGATACATGTAATTGGGCAGATATTCCGTATAGTCCATCAGGTTTAAAAATACCCCATCTTCAACGCTGGCATCCGCCCCCGGACCATAGTGGTTGATACCATTGTTGACAATGTCAGGCAGCTCATCAGCCGCCAGGGCAATCTGGAAGTTATTCGACACCGCATCCGGCGACAGGTTGATAAAATCAATGGTGATGCCTGTACGTGCCTGCCACTCCTTCATAACGCTGGTGGAGCCGTATCCATCGCAATAATTCTGTACGCCGGGGTTAAAGCCCAGCATAAAGGTATAGGAGACGTCCTCCGTGGTAATGGGCAAATCATAGACATAGAAACCGGAAGTTTCCTCCGGCACCTCTGTCTCCTCCGGCACAGGCGCCTCGGTTTCCTCCGGGACCTGACTTGGTACTTGCGCAGTTGGAGTCTCAGTTTCTGCAGGTGTCTGTGTGGTCTGGGCAGACCCGCTGCACCCAGCGGCCAGGCCAAAGAACAGTGCGAACGCGAGCAAGAGTGCCCAGAATTTCGTGAACCTGTGTTTCATCCCTTTTCATCCTTTCTGCTATATTGGGTTTATACCTCTCTGACATAACTTTAACATTTCCCTTTTATTTTGTCTTCGTGCTGGAATTTAAAAAACCGCGCTCGCCTATC
>CAZRNK010000036.1:0-11242 GCA_964601435.1 uncultured Oscillospiraceae bacterium
AATTTCCGCCATCCGCGCCTCCTGCTGCACATGGAAGGGACAGCGCCGCTCACAGTGGCCGCACTGGAGGCAGGCGTCTGCGTGGACAGAAAGCTTCTCATAATGGCCCTTTGCCATTTTATCTCCCGCCAGGGCCAAATCATAATATTTATTCACCAGCCCCACGTTGATGCCCGCCGGGCAGGGCTGGCAGTGGTTGCAATAGACGCATTTCCCCGCCGCATCCGGGGGCGCGAAAGCGCCGATTACCGAGTAGTCCCGGGCTGCCGCGTCTGCGTCCAGATAGGCCAGCACCCGCTCCAGGTCCCCCCGGTTCCGGACGCCGGGCAGCACAGTCAGCACCGCCGGCCGGTCCAGGGCATACTGGATGCACTGGATTTGCGTCAAGGCCTTCCGGAAGGGAGAGGTGCCTGCATCCAGCAGCTGCCCGCCGCCAAAGGGCTTCATAACAGAGATGCCCACTCCGGCGGCCTCGCAGGCGCGGTAGAGCCGCCCCCGCTCCGAGGTGGTCCCAATCCCATAGTCGCCGGTGGCATAATCATAGGCGGGGTTGATGCTGAACATCACCATGTCAATCAAATCCGTCTCCAGGAACCGCTGAATCATCTCCGGATTGTGGGAGGACAGCCCCAGATGGCGGATGACGCCGTCTGCCTTCAGCCCCTTCATATAGTCCCAGAGGCCGCCTGTCATGACGTCCTGGAAATCCTCCGCATCATCGGTGCAGTGAACAAATCCCATGTCCGTATAGTCTGTCCCCAGCTCCTTCAGCCGGGCGGAGAAGCTCGCCTTGATTTCCCGCAAATCCCGGCTCCAGCCATAGGCGCCGTCGCGGCCATACACTGCGCCAAAGTGCATTTGCAGATATACCTGCTCCCGGCGCCCCGCCAAGGCCCGGCCATAGGCCGGATAGGCAGCGCCGTCCCCGGCGGCCATGTCAAAATAATTCACGCCCCTGTCCAGGGCCATGCGTACTGTGGCCTCGGCTTCCGCCTGGCCATCTTCATGGATATAGCCCATTCCCAGGCCGATTACGCTGATGGCCTCGCCGCCCCGGCGCAGCTTTCTGTATTCCATCTGAGCCATATTGCTTCCTCTCCCATCCCGGCGGCAGACCGCCTGCATTTTTCAGCGCAATTATAACCCAGTTTATTTTGCCGGTCAAATGCCTATCCCATTGGACAAAAAATGCCCAAAAAGCATCAGCCTCCCCGCCAAGGCTTTGCATTTTCCTGCGCTGCGTGATACACTGACAGAAAGAGACATTCTAAGGAGGCATTTTTATGGCCCGGAAGCTGGTATGCAGCGCGGATGACCTGGAAGCCTTAGCAGAGGAGCGGGGCCTGCTGCCCTTTTTTGCCTGCGAATTTCCCAACATCTCTGTGGAGGATTTCACCCCGTCCAAATACTGGTTCGCCGCGGACACCGACGGCCCCTGGGAGTGGCGCATGGAGGTGGCCCGCCGGGGAAAGGTGGCCTACGGCAAACTCTTCTCCGGCAAGGCGGGGCTGGTAAGCCGGACATGGTACCCGGACCTGGCCAATTACCGCCGGGATGGCTATGACTTCGACGCCCGGTATGAGGAGGGCCTTGCCGGCTATAAGGATAAGTGCATCATGGACGCCCTGCTCCGGGAAGGTCCCCTGCTCACCCATGCGCTCAAGCGCGCCGCCGGCTTCGGCCGGGACGGGATGCGGGGCTTTGACACCGTCATCACCCGCCTCCAGATGCAGACCTATGTCACCATCCAGGGCTTTGAATACCGGCGCGACAAGCTGGGCCGCCCCTATGGCTGGGGCGTGGCCCGCTATGCCATAACAGAGGACGTACTGGGCCCGGAAGTGACCCGCGCCGCCTATGGCCGGGATCCGGCAGCGTCCCAGGACCGCCTGGTGGCCCACCTGAGCACGCTGTGCCCCGGCGCGTTTTTAGAGGATTTGGCCCGGTTTATTCGATGAACAGCCTCTCCCATATTAAGCAGCCAGCCATCCCGGCACACCGATGCGGCGTGCCGGGATGGCTGGCTGCATTATCTGTTCTCCTTTTTATCTTTCTGCCGGCTCCGCCGCCAGCTTCAAAATCAGGGTCAGGACCCGCCTGGCGCAGTCGAGAACTTCCGCCCGGCTGAGACGTCCGTCCTCCAGCGCCGCCAGAAGGGCCGCAGGCTCTCCGACGGGCATGCGCACGTCGTTGCCGGCTTTTACCTCCCGCCAGTGCTCGGCCCAGTTCCACCAGTCGGTGGTCACAGCCCCGGCGTAGCCCCATTCCTGGCGCAAAATCCCCGTCAGCAGCTCCCGGTTCTCGGAGGTGCGGACCCCATTGAGCCGGTTATAGCTGCTCATAACCAGCCAGGGCTGGGCCTCCTGGATACAGAGCTGGAATCCCCGCAGATAGATTTCCCGGAGGGCCCGCTCGGATACCCGGGAGTCGCACTCCTTGCGGTTCTCTTCCCGGTTGTTGACGGCAAAATGCTTCACCGTAGCGGCCACGCCGCTGCCCTGAATCCCGCGGACCATGGCCGCGGCCAGCCTGCCGGTGAGAAGCGGGTCCTCTGAATAGTACTCAAAGTTCCGCCCGCACAGGGGGTCCCGGTGGATGTTGATGGCCGGCGTCAGCCAGATGCCGATTCCATTTTCCCGCACCTCCAGGCCGCCGGCGGCGCCCACCGCCTCCACCAGGGCCTCATCCCAGGTACAGGCCAGAATTGTGGCGCAGTGAAAGGCCGTCGTCTCCACGCCCACCCCCAGCTCAATGCGCAGCCCTGCCGGCCCGTCTGCCGTCATGATATTGGGCACGCCGTACAGCGGCAGGTTCCCGATGCCAAAGGTATTGGCCACGCCCTGGTTGGGCTGGCCGCCCAGCAGGTGGACAAGCTGGCTATCGGAGAGCCCGGCGAGGAAATCATCCAGGGAATACTGCCCCTCGGCCACGGCCTCCAGGCTCTTCCCCGGCGGTCCTGACAGGGGCGCCTGCCAGGGGCAGGGCTCCGGCACGCCGAACACTTCGGGGCCCTCGAGCTGTTTTGCCGGCGACTCCGGCATATCCGATTTCTCCGCTGCCACCGGGACATAGTGTCCCTCGGCACACAGCCGCCGCTTCAGCTTTTTGGGGACGCACCGGGCGGAGAGCTGCGCCAAAACGGCAAAGGGCGCCTGCACCGTATATTGAAAATCTGCTTGGACGGTGTCCCGCACCGAAGTCCCGATGTGGAAGCGGTATACGCCCCCCTCCAGAAGCCAGGCGCTTTTTTGCAGCACGCCGGCATCGTCATAGCTGGCGCAGGCAGAGATGGGAAAGCGCAGCGTCAGGCGCACCGCCTCTCCGGGGGCCAACTCCGGCGTCTTTTGGAAGGCACAGAGGACGCGCCCCGGCTTGTCCAGCTTTCCCCGGGGCGGCTCGCAGTAAATCTGCACCACTTCCCGGCCCGGGACTGGGCCTGTATTTTTCACCTGGAGGACCGCTGTACAGGTACCGTCGGCCTCCGTCATCGCAGCCTCCCCCAGCGCAAAGGTGGTATACGAAAGGCCATAGCCGAAGGGCCAGCACACATCCTCCGCTGCCCCCGGTATGGTTTCAAAGTAGCGGTAGCCCACATAGATGTCCTCTTCATAGGCCGTGTAGTCCACTGCCCTGTCAAAATTCATGGCCGTTGGATACGCCTCATAGCGCCAGGCAAAGGTATCGGCCAGCTTGCCGCAGGGGCAGCAGTCCCCGCAGAGAATATCCGCAGCCGCGTGTCCTCCCTCCATGCCGGCCTGGCCCATAAACAGCACCGCCCCCGCCTGCTGGGCAAACAGGGAAAAGTCAATGGCCCCGCCGGTGTTCAGCACCACCACGCTCCGGGGAAAACGGCGGAACACCGTCTCCAGCAGCGCCGCTTCCTCCCGGCTCAGGAGGAAATCCCCCGGTACCACCCGATGGTCAATTTCTTCCCGGGAATACCGGCTGAGGACGACAAGGGCAGTATCTGTCCACCCGGCCGCCTCCTCCAGCAGCGTTTCCGGCAGGGCCGGCTCCTCCGCCTTGCCCGGCGTTGCCCCGGCGGCCCGCTGGGCCGCCACACTGTCCCGGTAAAACCGGGACACGGGCGCGCACAGCTCCAGTGCGCCCGATGCCTCCTTCTCCAGCAGGGCATCCAGCAGGCTGACCTCATAGGGCACTGTCACATCGCCGGAGCCGCCGCCCCCCTTCACATAGTCCGCCTGGCCTTTCCCAAAGACCGCCACCCGGCTGCCCCGGGCCAGGGGGAGCAGTCCTGCGTTTTTCAGCAGCACCATTCCCTCTGCCGCCGCCCGCCGGGCCAGGGCGGTATGGGCTTTCGACGCCGTCACCCGCCTGCCGTCTTTCCCCAGCGGCAGGCAGGGCATATAGCGAAAGCGGCTCCATTTTCTGTTTTTCTCCATTTTTTGCGTCCTCCCTCTGCGGCGCACAGCATTTTCTACGGAATTACGTTGCCGGCCGCCCGGTAGATTTCATACCACTCCTGCCGGCTCAGGGTGCAGTCCGCACCGGGAATGGCCTCCAGCATGTGCTGGGCATTGGTCGTCCCCAGCACCACGCTCATTTTCGCCGGAATCCGCAAAATCCAGCTGACCGCCACTGCCGCCGGGGAAATGCCGTACTTTTCCCCAATTTTCCCGATTACGGCATTCAGCTCCGGATAAGCACTGTCCCCCAGGAAGGCGCCGCCGAAGGTCCCCTTTTGGAAGGGAGACCAGGCCTGAAGCATAATGTCCTTCAGCCGGCAGTATTCCAGCAGCCCGCCAGTGCGGTCAATGCCCTGGTCAATGTGCATATTCACTGCCATGCCGCTGTCAACAATGGGCGTGTGCACCGCACTCAGCTGGATTTGGTTCAGCACCAGGGGTTGCCCCACATAGTGCTGCAGCAGCTCCATCTGCATGGGGTTCTGGTTGGAGACTCCAAAATAGCGCACCTTTCCGGCACTATGCAGGCGGGTAAAGACCTCCGCCACCTCCTCCGGCTCCATCAGGGGGTCCGGCCGGTGGAGCAGCAGCACATCCAGATAGTCCGTTCCCAGGCGCTGCAGAATTCCGTCCACAGCCGACAGCAAATATGCCCGGGAGAAATCATAATACCCCTCCCGGATGGCGCACTTGCTCTGAAGCACGATTTTATCCCGCAAATCCGGCCTGGCCCGGAGCACCGCGGAAAACAGCGTCTCGCATGCGCCGCCGCCATAAATATCTGCATGGTCAAAATAATTGATGCCCGCATCCATAGCCTGGCCTACCAGGGCCTCCAGTTCTTTCTCCGTCAGGGCGTCAATCCGCATACAGCCCATCACAATGGATGAAACCTGCAAATCCGTCCCCGGAATGCATACATATTTCATTGCGCTTCTCCTTTTCTATCCGACTCAATAGACACCGTAAACCGGAAAGATTTCCTGCTCCAGCGTCCCCAGCCGCTGGGCCCCTGTCTCTGTCACGACAAATACGTCCCCACAGCACAGCGGGGTGACCCGCCCATTGTCCGCCGTAGGCATCACAGCCAAAACCATCCCTGCCTGCAAGGGCATATTCTCCGAGTCATCCCAGAGCCGGGGCCGCTCGTCCATACCGTACCCCACCGCGTGAATGAAGGCAGAGACATCCTCCGCAGCGCCGTGGGTCCGGAGATAGCTGTTTGCCGCCTCCGCCGCGGCCTTCACCGTCGCGCCGGGGCGCAGCGCCGCTGCAGCGGCCTGCTGGGCGCCCACCGCCGTCTCCCACAGGGCCTGTGTCTCCGCCGCGGGGGCATCCCCCAGGAGGAAACTCCGGGCACACATGGCATACACCGCGTTGGGCCCGATAGCGTGGACTGCCACGTCAATCCGGTCCCCCTTCTGTAAAATCCGTCCGGGAAACAGGACCTCCTCCCCGGAGAGGGGCATGCCGTCCGGATTGGAAATCAAGTCCGTCCAGCAGTCAATCCACCGGGTCAAGTCCCCGCAGCCGTAGCGGTAAAAAACATCCCGGAGCAGGTTGACGCACTCTGTCTCCGACATCCCGCTGTGCATCACCGCGGGCAGCGCCCGGAACACCTGTTCGTGCATCCGCACAGCATCCCGGAACAAACCAATCTCTTCCGGGCTGTGCACCATTTGCAGCAGGGAAAATTCCGCAGACAAATCCACTGCCTCATATGCGCCAATCTGTTCCTCTAAGTACGCCGAAAGGGCCACGTCCATATTGTCCGGATAAATAAAGCCCAGGCGGCGGTTGCCCGCGCTCTGGAACCCGTCCCGAATCAGGGCCGCATCAAAGGCCGACAGGGAAAACACACCCGGGTTCAAATAGGGCGTAAAGGACGCCCGCTCCCCGGAAGCCCACTGGGTAAAGCCGTCCACTGTACTGGTGATATATATCCCCCTGCGCCAGGAGGATGTCCGCGCCGGAGAGGAGGCCGTCCCCGCCGGACAGATAGCCGCCGAACCGGCTGCCGCAGACCCAGTTCCGGGCGTTCCCATCTCGGCACAGCAGCAGCGCCACCCCCACATCATGGGCCTGCAGAAGGGCGCGGACTGCATCGTGGCGCCGCTTGACTTCCGCCGCCGAGATGGTATAGAAAATATCCTGCCTCGCTATATATTTCATATCCTTGAAGTCCATTTGCACACCTCCCGTCTATTCAATCACGGCAATTTCGTGCGGAATCTTCGTGGTCTGGATGCCGCCATCCTTTGAGACATAATAAGAATCCGGAATCAGGACGATAGACATGGGCAAATCCTCCCGGATTTTGTATACCAAGTTGGGTTCGCACAGCAAATGCATATTCTCTGTAAAGGGAATGTCGCAGGTCGTCTCATCCCGGACATCCGGCCCCTCTGTCCGGCTGTTGCCCAGGCCGTGGCAGAAGTTGCCGAAAGCCAGGTCCCGGTCGATGGCGGCAGCATACTCCTGGCTGATTTGCATAATCCGCCGGCAGGTCATCCCGGGCCGCAGCATATCCACTGCAAAGCGCTGGATTCTCCGGGCATAGTCCCAAACTGCCTTGGTCACCGGATGGGGCTCTCCCAGAGAAAACAGCCGGCCCGTATCCAGCATGATGCCCCCATAGCTGTTGGACTCCAGCATTACCTGTACCACCCAGCCCTTCTCCAGCTTCCCCGGCGCATCATAGTTCAGGGGAATCATGGGAACAAAGCGAGGCAGGCGCTGGCCGTCGTTCTCCATGCCGTAGCGCATAGTAAAGATAAAGATTTCATCCCGGCCGCAGCCCAGCTCATAGGCATAGTGCTGCATATCCGCCACGGCATCCTTCATATACCGCCCCTCCCGCAGCATCAGGGGCACCGCCGCCATAATTTTCTCCTGGGCCCGGGCAGTACAGGCAATGGCCTCTTTTTCCTCCTCGCTGCGCACCACGCGGAGCATGGTCAAATCCACCCGCATGTCTACGCAGGTGAGCTCCGGCACCGCCCGCAGCAGTTCATCATAGAAGTTCTTACGCAGCGCATGGCGGTTCACAACGCCCAGGCGCCGGTTGCGTCCTATCCTGCCGGCAATATAGCCGATGTCCAGCCCGCAGACATAGTGCACACTGGGCAAAAGCGGCTCTATGGGCTTCATCCGAACGCGCCGCTCTGTGTGGACAGTAAAATCCCTGCTCTTCCCATAGTCGTGGCCATAGACGACTGTAACCTGGCCTTCTCTGTCCAGCATGACATAGTCGCATTGCATGTCGTCGGTCAGCCATACTGCAAATCCCTCCAGCTTCGGGTCCGCAATCAGGAGCAAATCCACATCCTGCTCCTGCATTTTTTCCATAACCGCATGGTGACGGCGCAAAAACTCCCCGTCACTGAAAAACCGCACCTGCTCATACCGGTTGGTCATTTTCTTGCTCAACTGTGCAGAATACATGTAATCCTCCTTTCTGTGCACTGCGCTGCAGTGCGCTGAACCAGCAAAGCCCCCCGGACCCGCCTTTCGGATGGGCCCGGGGGAAACCTTGCAGTTTAGCCGGGCATGCCGACAGTCACGTCCGTCTCATAAAACAAATCATAGGCCTCCTGCTGGATGCTGAGCACCTCCTGCAGCCCAAGCTGATTGAGAGTCTCCTGGTAGGTCTCCCAGCTGGATTCCAAATCCTCTGCTCCGGTAATCACGCGCAGGGCATATTCCTCCGCATAGGTGACAAGCTCATTATACATGCTGTTGTATTCTTCGGAAATATCCGTGGGAACAGACAGGTTGGGATACTCGTCCAGTTCCTCGGCATAGTTGCTCTCCCAAATCTCGGGCAGGGCGGCAGCCTCCTCGGAGAGGGCGCCCTGCTCCCGCTGGTAGTCATACAGGAAGGGCACCACATGGAAGCAGCAGTAACGGGCCAGCTGGCCAATCAGGCTGTATCCCTCAGAGCCATCTGTCACGAAGGACTCAAACTCCGGCTTGCCGGCATCATTCAGGTGATAAGAGACACCCTCTACGTCCCAGTTGGCCAGCATGGAGCCTTCATCCGAGAAGAGATAGTCAAACCACTGGAGAATCACAGGGATTTTCTCCTCAGCGCAATCGGTGCTAATCGACAGGGCGTTGGACTGGAAGTAAGAACGGGAGAGGTTTCCCAGATAGGTTGCCTCCAGGAGCTGCCCCTCTTCCTGCACAGGCAGGGGGATGCCCGTCCAGCTACCGTCGGTCTCGCTGTTAATCTGGTCAAAGGAGGCCTGGGGAATGACGCCGATGCCCACCCGGCCGGCCGTCATTTCGCCGGGCTCATCGCCGTTGATGTCATTTTCATGGGAGGTAAAATCCTTGCTGATATAGCCATTGGCATACCACCGGCTGTACAGCTCCAGATAGTCATAGAAGCTCTCCTCGGCGGGGCCAAACTTGACCACATCGTCCAGCTGATAGAGCAGACCCAGATTGTAAATGCCAAAAGCAGGGAGGATATCCTGATCCAAGCCCAACATAAAGTTGCCCTCGCCCCACCAGGGAGTCGCAACACCATTCACAGCAAACAGCTCCAGCACTTCTTCCCACTCAGCCAGCGTCGTGATATCGGCAGCAGAGCCCTCCCAGCCATAGGACTCCAGCAAATCGGCCCGAATCACCGGGCCCTGATAGGTGGGCTGGGGAATCTTCATCTGGAACAGGGCAGCGATGTGACCGCTGGGCGTCACAGAATTGTAAAGGGTCAGGTCCTCTACGCTCCGCCGGTAGTTATAATTGGGGAAGTATTCGCTATAGTCCTCCAACGGAATAATAATACCGTCCTCCAGCGCCTTGTCCAGACCGCCCACATAGAAAGTACGGGCATCAGGACAGGCAAAGGCGTCCATATATTCACCGCTGGCCAAGATGATATTGAAGTTGGTCATCTCCTCCCCGGCCGGCGCCAGGGTAAAGTCAATATGCACATTGGTCAGCTCTTCCATGCGCTTATAAAACTCACTCTCATTGTAGTCCTCCATACCGGCAAGGGCAAGCGGGCCTGCCACAGACCACAATGTAAACTCCATCTCCTCCTCGGACAGCGGGAAGGACACAGGTGTGTTCCCGTCCAAAACAACGGTCTCTGTCTCCTCAGGAGCCTCTGTGGCCGCCCCCTCCGTGGCCTCCGCTGCCGGCTCCGTACCGGCAGGTGCAGCCGTCGTCGCCTCAGGGCTGCTCTCCGCACAGGCCGCAAATAGTCCAGCCAGGCATACCACCGCCAGCACCAAGGCCAGGATTCTGGTTTTTCTCATGGGTACAAGCACTCCTTTTCTTAAATTGGGGCCATACACCGGCACACTCCGTATGTCGGTACTGTCCCCTTCTTTACTTTAACGTTTAACTTATTTTGCGCTTTTTCGCGAATCCCGGCACCCTGTATAGGGTTCCATTGGAAAAACAGCATGCATTTTTTCCAATTATCTCTGCTGTTTCTCCAAATTATTTGCGAATTTTTCCCGACTCTGCCCATCCGAAAGCGCATCATAAATTAAACGTTTAAGTTTTCTTAAAAATAACATATCCTTAAATTCAAGTCAATCCTTTTTTCAAAAAACGCACAAAAATCTACGCATCTTCGCGTTTTTCCGCCTATATTGCCTGCTAAGAATTTGACAGAATTCCAGCTTTATGGTTTAATAAAAGTATTAGTGAAACGGAGTGAACCATATTGAGAAAGCGGGTTACAATCGCAGATGTAGCACAGGCGGCCGGGGTCTCTACTGCCACAGTTTCCTATGTCATTAACGAAGACCCCAAGCAGCCCATATCCCCTGAAACCAGGCGCCGCGTCCTCCAGGCTGTGAAGGATTTGCACTATCATCGCAACGATGCGGCCCGGGCCCTCCGCTCCAGCAAAACCAACAGCATTGGTGTCGCGATTAACCACCCGTTGAATACCCAGAGCTACTCCACCGCTTTTCAGAGCGTACTGAATGCATTAAAGCCCCAGGGAAAATATGCCTATTTGGACATGGGTACACCGGGAAACGATGCCGTCCGGACCTGCATTGACTTTTATCTCTCCGGTAAGGTGGACGGCATTTTAATCCTGGGGGAAGCCCGGGATACATTAGAGGCGGAATATGAGGATGCCATCGTCTCGATGAATATCCCCTGCGTTGTCCAGAACATGGACGCAGGTAACAACATCTCCTCTGTGAATATTGACTTTTTCGCCGGGGCCTACGCTATTACCAAGCGATTGATTGCAGAGGGGGCCAAGCGGGTCTTATACTTCCGGACCGAGCACTCCACCCGCATTGACCGGGAACGGCAGCAGGCCATCAGCCGGGCCGCCTATGAGAGCGGTGTTCCCTCCGATGTCATTGTGGCCAGCGAGGCACGTTACCAATTCGATGAAAACCAGGATTTCCCTGGTACAAACGTATGGCAGCTCGGGTATTTGCAGATGTGCCGGGCCATTGACTCCCTGGGACCGGACGATGCATTGATTATCGGCTGGTGCGACCACCTGGACTACGTCATGGCGGCGGAGCGGGAATCCAGCAAGCGGCCCTACATCGGCGTATTGACGCACCTGACAGACACGCTGCGCACAGATTCGCGCATCTTTTATGACTGCGTCTCCGCCGCGTCAATCGGCCGGGAGAGTGTCGGGCTCCTTTTGGAGCAGCTGGAGGGCAGTGCGCCGCCCCGCCATATTCTTCTCCATTCAGAGATTCATTAGTCCGCCAAAAACACCCCTTCCTTTTGAAAATCAAAAGGAAGGGGTGTTTTTTCAAAAATTTTATTCCGCTGCTATCAGCTCTGCCAAAGCCGTCCCCGCGGCGGCGGCA
>CAZRNK010000037.1:0-1678 GCA_964601435.1 uncultured Oscillospiraceae bacterium
CGGGCAGTTTTTCCAAAAAGCCGCGAAAAAGTACTTGCAATTTCCATAGAGACGTGCTATGATACTAGGGCGTTAAGCGCCCTTAGCTCAGCTGGATAGAGCGTCTGGCTACGGACCAGAAGGCCGGGGGTTCGAATCCCTCAGGGCGTGCCAAAGAAAAAACCGTGTAACCAGCAGGTTATGCGGTTTTTCCATATCCGCCGCCCCGCCGGCGCGGGCCAGCATGCAAACCAAAGGAGGGGAAAACATGGAAGCATTCCTGAGCCGCAGGAAGAAAAGCCTTTACTGGTATCTGCTGGGCACCCTGGTGGCGGTGGAGCTGCTGATGTCCTTTTCCTTTCTGGGGTATATCCATGTGGAGCCTATCTCCATTACCCTTGCATACATCCCCGTTTTGCTGACCGGGGCGCTGATGGGCCCGCTGGAGAGCACCTTCCTGGGTGCCGTCTTTGGCCTGGCCAGCATGTGGAAGGCCTCCGCCAGCTATGTCATGGCCCTGGACCAGCTCTTTTCCCCCACAATGAGCGGCCACCCGTTGGAGAGCGTACTCCTCAGCGTGGGCAGCCGGATGCTCTTCGGCCTGCTCATCGGCCTTCTGTATATGGCCGCCCGCCACGGGCGCTTTGCCGGACTCTGGATTGGCCTGGTCTCCTTTTTCGGGCGGACGCTCCATGCGGTGCTGGTGTATGCGGCCCTGTGGGCCTTTTTCCCTGAAGCGGGATATACGCCGGTTGATGCCCTCTCCGACTTTATGAGCTTCAATGGCCTGCTCACCAGCGCTGTCTCCACCGCCCTTGTCCTCCTGTGCTGGTATGTCTCCCGCTCCCAGGCCTGGCAGCAGTTCCAACGGCGTCTGGAGGCGGTCCACAGCCTCCAGCTGGGGGAGCGTTACCACTCCCTGTCCCTGGTGGCCATCATCGCCGTGACGCTGGGGGCAGCGGTTGCCGTGGCCTTTTATTTTGTCCACCGGATGGAGTCTGTCCTGGCGCAGACGGGCACACCCCTCTCGGAAACTGGTTATGCCGACCTGCTCCATCTCCAAATCCAGTTCCTCATCGGCATTCTCTCCATGATGGCGCTGGTGATTATTTTCCTGGTATTCAACCGCCGGTACAACACCTATAAGGACCGGGAGGCCAAAATTGATTCCCTCACCGGCGCCCTGAACCGCCGGGCCTTTTTCCAAACCTGTACCAGGGCCCTGCGCAGCTGCAGCGCCGCGGAGGACGCCTCCTGTTATTTTCTCATGGTGGATTTGGATTTTTCAAAGCCATTAATGACACATACGGCCACCCGGGAGGGGACCGGACGTTGAAAGAAACCGCCCGTGTATTGCAGGAAATCTTTGGCCGGGACAGTCTCATCGGCCGGGTGGGCGGGGACGAATTTGCCCTGCTCCTCTATACGCCCACCACCCGTGGCCAGCTGGAAATGGATTTGCAGCGCCTTCAGGAGCAAATCCACAGGCTGCAGCGGGGCGCTGGCACACTCTCCTGCAGCATTGGCGCGCTGCCCATTGCCAGTGGCGGCATCGCGGCCGAGCAGCTCTACCAGGAGGCCGACGCCCTGCTCTACACCGCCAAAGAGCAGGGCCGGGGCCGGTATGTCATCGGCGCCCCGGCTGCCGCCAGCACTGCTGCGGCACAATAAAATGCCTGCCGGTTTTTGTACGGATTTC
>CAZRNK010000037.1:1778-3001 GCA_964601435.1 uncultured Oscillospiraceae bacterium
TTTCTGCAGGCTTTTTTCGTTCGGGCACAAGGGTCTGCCTACACCAGCCTTACCCGGTAGTGCTCCATCCAGTAGTTGAGCTGGAGCATGTAGGCGATGGTCTGGGGTACGGTCATCAGCTGGCCATACCAGGGGGTGGCTAGCTCGCTTGTGAGCAGCCGCTCCAGCGCCCCCTTGTCGGCAATCTGCAAAATGGGGGCCGCCGGGTCTGCGATTACCGCCCGGAGCATCCCCGCCACCATGGCCAGGTAGGTGGGGTTGTGGGTTTTGGGATAGGGGCTCTTCTTCCGCCAGAGCACCGCCTCCGGCAGCAGGCCCTCCATAGCTGTGCGCAGCAGCCCTTTCTCCTTCCCCTCATAGTCCTTATAGGCCCAGGGCACCCGGTAGAGATACTCTGCAATCCGCCAGTCGCAGAAGGGAACCCGCACCTCCAGGCCGCTGTACATGCTCATCCTGTCCTTCCGGTCCAGGAGGGTCTGCATGAACCACTGGAAATTTAAATTGACCATTTCCTTCATCCGCCGCTCCTCCCGGCTCTGGCCGGGGAAGATGTCGGAGCGGGCCACTGTGGCCTTCCAGCGGCTGTCTACAAAGCGCTCCGGCTCCAGGACGCCCCGGTAGTCCCGGTGGAGGAAGCTCTTCCGCCAGGCGGTGGACTGGGCCCAGGGGAAGCCGTCCCGCTCCCGGATTTCCGGGTCCCGGTACCAGGGATAGCCCCCGAAAATCTCGTCGGCACACTCCCCGGACAGGGCCACAGTGGCGTGCTCCTTGATTTCCCGGCAGAAGAGGAGCAGGGAGGCGTCCACATCCGCCATCCCGGGCAAATCCCGGGCCTCCACGGCGGCAAACAGGGCCTGGACCAGTTCTTCCGTGTCCAAAATGACCCAGTGGTGCTCCCCCTGGAGAGTGCCGGCCATGAGCCGGATGAATGCCTCGTCGCTGTTGGGCTGGAAATGGCTGGCCTGGAAGTATTTCTCCTGGTCTTTGTAGCTGACGGAGAAGGTGTGGAGGGTCTTGCCCGCTTCGGCGAACTTTTTGTCCGCCACGGCGGAGATGATGCTGGAATCCAGCCCCCCGGACAGGAAGGTGCACACAGGCACATCGCTGACCAGCTGGCGCTCGATGGCGTCCAGCACCAGGAAGCGCACCTGCTCCACCGTCTGGGAGAAGCTGTCGGTGTGGGGCGCGTCGGTGAGGGCCCAGTACTGCCCCAGGCGCAGCCC
>CAZRNK010000037.1:3101-5088 GCA_964601435.1 uncultured Oscillospiraceae bacterium
AGCCCCCGGCTCTTTTCCGCGAAAAACAGCGGCTTGACCCCAATCCTGTCCCGGGCCAGGAAGAGGCGCGCCCGCCCCTCCTCCCAGATGGCGAAGGCAAAAATGCCGTTGAAGAGCTCCACGCAAGCCGCGCCCCACTGCATGTAGGCATGGAGGACCACCTCTGTGTCGCTGGTGGTGCGGAACACGTGGCCCAGCCCCTCCAGCCGGCGGCGCAGCTCCGCAGTGTTGTAGAGCTCCCCGTTGTACACCAGGGTATAGGATTCATCCCCCCAGCGGCCCTGCATGGGCTGGCGCCCGCCCTGGATGTCCACCACCGCCAGACGGGCATGGAGCAGCGTCGCCGGCCCGGCGCGGTACACCCCCGACTGGTCCGGCCCCCGGCGGCCCATGGTCTCCAGCATCCGGGCAAAAACCACCTCCGGCGCCTGCAGCGGCGGCATGCCAAAATCAATCTGTCCCGCAATTCCACACATCTTGCAACCCACGCTCCCCTTATAAAAATCAGGCGTCCGGAACCGGAACGCCCTTGCTCTTTTCCAGCCTATGCCCCGCGCCGGAAAAGGGTGCGCTTCAGTGCGGCGGGAATTTTTGATTTTTCCTTCAAAAAGCCTTGACTCTTCCCCTACGTCAGCATGTACACTGGTTTTGAGTCGGCCCCTTCAAGGCTGGCATAATCGGGAAAGGCGGTGGAAACATGGCGGGAAACAGCCGAAAGGGGTGTGCGCTGCTCCGGGCAGCGGGCATGTTTCTGCTGGCTGCGGCATGCGTGGCAATGCTGGACGCGGCCAGGCCCAGGGCAGTTCGGGCCATTGATATCAATCTTCAGTTTTCCTCCGGGGGCACGCCGGAGGCGCTGAACTATCCCCTGGATACGGCAGAAATCCGAATCTTTGTCGCAGCGACGCTGGCCCGCCCGGAAGTCTCCTTCCGGCTGGAGCGCTTTGACGCAGGGCTGTGGCGGCTGGCGGCCGCAGTGCCGGAGGGGCAGACTTTTGTTCCCTCGGACAGGGAAAATCCCTTTCTCGTTCTCCCCCTTTCAGAGCTCCTGCCAGCGCCAAAGGCAGGCTACTACCGCCTGCGCTTCTATGAAGATGGCCGCCTCGCAGGGGAATCCAGGGCCTTTTCCCTGGGGGCGTTCTCCGACTTTACCGCCCGCAGCCTTATCCCCTCCCCGCTCCGGCCGGAGGAAGCGGGGGACGGCCTGGACCTGACGCTGTATACAACGTCTGTCTCGGCGGGCACGCCCCTGCTCCACTATACGCTGACCAACGCCGCCTCGGAGTGGCTGCAATATGGCAGCTGCACCAACGCCTGGGTAGAGGTCTGCCTGGACGGGGGCTGGTATCTCATTCCGGACGCCCTGTGTATGGCCCAGGTCCAGAGCGCCGCGCCGCCCGGACATACCAGCCACTGTGCCTATTACCTGTGCCACTATACGCCGGCCCTCTCTCCGGGGCGCTACCGCCTGGTGCAGCGGTACACCACTCAGGCGGCGGAGACACATTACACTGCCGCGGAGTTTACAATATTGGCATCACAGGCGGCTCCGGCACCCCCGGCGGGCCTGACAATTGCAGAGGCGGGCCTCCTATATGACGAAGAGGCGGCGGACAGCGGTCGGGCGCTGCGCTTTTCCGTCTCCCTGGTGAACGAAACGGAGGAGGCAATCTATGTCTACCCGGAGCATGCCCGGCTGGAAATCTGGGATGGAGAAGGCTGGCTGGACACCGGCTATGCCCCCTGGGACAAGGAGCGCATCCTGGGGCAGATGGAGGAAATATCCCCCGGCGATGCAGGGGCAATCGTCCTGGCCGCTGCCCAGTTCGCAGAGGGCGAGACGGCAGAACTCTGGCTGGAGCGCCCGGCGGACGGCCCGTGGTCGGTGAAGCCCGGGCGCTACCGCCTGTGGCTCACAGTGGGCGGCGTCTCCGGCAGCATGGCAGAAATCCCTGTGGAACTTACCGTCGAATAAGCAGTGGCATTT
>CAZRNK010000037.1:5188-7293 GCA_964601435.1 uncultured Oscillospiraceae bacterium
AGCCCGGCCGCGGAAATTCCCGCGGCTGGGCCTGTTTACTTATCCCTGTTTTCCACTTCATTGCCGATGCGAGCCAATCATAAAAATGCGGATGCCGGCTGTCTACATCCCCAACTTACCGAATCTCCTGCTCCAGGTTTGAAAATAAATCCGACGTAAAAAAATCTGTAATGGTGATATCCAAACCGTCGCACAACTTTTTCAATGTGGATACGGTAACGCTGTGATTTCGCCCACTGATGATATTGTTAACGGTAGACTGCGTAACGCCGCTGCGGGTGCAGAGCTGATTGATGGAGATATTGCCGTTTTCCCGGCACAATTCCAAAATCCGCAGCCGGACAGCTTCATGAAGCGTAATTGGACTCACCTGCTTTCTGAAAAAGTTAATTTAAGCGTAGGTGAATCCATTAAAAAAGTTTAACTCTTTTGAGTTAATATTGCTGTAACAATAAAGCCAACACATACTGAGACTGCAAAAAACATATGTGCCAGGGCTTTTTCGTCAAGCTGAGCCCGGCCGCGGAAATTTCCGCGGCCGGGCTGGTCTTTGCCGGTTATCCTGCAGCGCACGCTGTAAGAATCTGTTTTTTACCGCTCCAGGTAGCGCTCGTAGGCCGCCTGGTAGATGTCGATGCACTGCTGGATGCCCATCTCCTCAATCTGGGCCACAAAGTCGTCAAACTCATCCAGAGAGCGGCCGCCGATGATGAAGTTTACAATATTCTCCTGGAGGTAGGTGGCGATGTCCGTCACCAGGGAATTGTATTCCTCGCTCTCCTCGGTGGTCATAACGATGTTGGCCGGGAGTGTGTTGGCGCTGTCGGTGTTGGCATTCCAGATGTCAACAGAGGCAACTTCATTCTCGGTGTAGTTGCTGTAGGAGCGCTGAGTGTTCAGCACGAAGGGGGCATTGGTGGCCACATAGGCATAGATGGCGTTGTCCATGGACATCCCCTCGGGGTTGTTGCTGATAAGCTCGGTCCAGACAATCTCCCCGTCCTCCACGGTATAGGTCAGGCCCTCAATGCCGTAGTTGAAGAGCAGGCTGCCTTCCTCGCTGTACATGTAGTTGAACAGCTGGCACACCAGCTCCTGCTCCTCGCAGGCGGTGGACATGGCCCAGAAAACGGTGTTGACCGTGAGCTCCTCTTTGCCGAAGTGGCGCGCATCGCCTTCATTTTGTACCGCGTCCGGGATGGCGACAATCTCCGCGTCTCCGCCAATCATGCTGTCATACATGCTCAGGTTCCACTGGTCGGTGTAGAACACACCGGCCCGTCCGGTGGTCACCAGCTCCTCCGTGGGGGCAAAGGGGTTGGTCTCGTTGACGAAGTCGGGATAGATGAGCCCCTCGTTGTACCAGGTGTTCATCATGGTGAGATACTCCCGGAAGCCCTCTTCGATGGGGCCGAACTTCACCTGGCCGTCCTCCTGATAGAAGGGCATGGAGAAGGAGGGGGAGGTGAGTACCGCGCCCAGAACCCCATAGCCGGAGGTCAGGTAGCCGTTGATGGGCACGCCGGTGCAGTAGGGCAGGAAGTAGGCGTCATACTCGGTCTTAATGGCCGTGAGATAGTCGTGATACTCCTCATAGGTGGAGGGAGCCTCCATCCCCAGGGCATCCAGCCACTCCTGGTGGGTTACCGGGCCGTTGTCCAGGGGCCGGGGCACATTGTAGAACTGGGGGAAGCCCACCAGATAGCCGCTGTCGGTATAGCAGGCTTTCCGGTCTGCTTCACTGGCCTGTAGGAGGTCATACAGGTTTGGACACCAGGTTTCAATCATGCCGGAGATGTCCACAAATATTCCTTCCTCTACAGCATGGTCCTTGCCGGCGCTGTACTGGGTGGGGCCGTCCACGTACAAATCCAGATACTCCTGGGAGGCCATGGAGATGTTGAAGTTTTCACTGGCCATCTCCGGGGTCACTTCCGTCCAGGCAAACTGGACGTTGGTCCGCTCGGCCAGCTCGGCATAGGTGGTGTTGGAGGCCATGCCGTCCTCCATATAGGTGTAGGCGCCGGGGTTGACGGAAATCCACACCGTCAGCTCCACAGGCTCGTCCACCAGGGGCAGGGGGATGTCCTCCCGGGGAACCTCTG
>CAZRNK010000037.1:7393-10934 GCA_964601435.1 uncultured Oscillospiraceae bacterium
CCGCCGCAGGCTCTGTGGCCTCAGGGGCCTGGGTGCCCTCCTCCCCGCCTCCGCTGCAGGCGGCCAGGGAGAAAACCAGGGCCAGAACCAACAGCAGCGGCAGCAGCTTTTTCATCGCTTTCATGTCTGTTCTCCTTTCCATCATTCGTTGTATGTATCCGGAACGGGGCGGCAGGCCGCCGCCCCGCTTCCTTTTTACAATACCGGATTTACAAAAAGAATCCTGTCATAAAGCGGCATATATCCATATTTTGCGCAGGCCCGCCTGCGCTTTTTTATTTACTTCTCCAGCGGCGGCGGGGGCTCCCGGCGCATGCAGGTGGGCGGGTGGTCCATCTGGGCGTGGAACGCCTTGCAGATGTCGCAGAAGCCGTTGCGGCTGCACGCCGTATTGACGCAGGGGCACCGGGGCGCATACTTCATCTCCGGCCGGATTTCCACGCTGCGGAGCTGGTCCCACATAGGCAGCTTATATTCCATTGCCTTCTCCTTTCCCTAACCCAGCAGGTCATAGACGCCCAGGGCGTCTGGTTTCTCCGACACCTGGACGCCGCCGTCCAAGTTCAGCATGGGCCGCACACCGGTCTGGCCATAGCAGGGGTAGTCCCCGCAGTGCATGCCGTAGCCCATCCCCATCTGGGTCCGCCAGGAGAGGCAGTCCCCCCGGGTGGAGGGCGTCCGGAGCCAGTACCACCAGCACTCTTTCTTATGGAAATAATTCCTGTCCGCAATCCCCAGGGCACTGGGGTCCGGGGCGGCCACCCGCATCCGGTAGTCCCGGAACAGCGGGATAAGCTGGCCCTCCACCGGGTCGTCATCCCCGGCGAAGCCAATCTCCGTCATGCTGGGAATATAGACCTTCAGCGCCGCTGTCCGAAGGCCCCAGTTCCCCGCTTCGTCCAGGGTATAGCAGGGCACCTCCGCCGTCTGCAGCGCATCCTGGAACCACGCCGGGAAACGGCTGAGGAAGCCCGGCTCTTTCTCATAGGCATAGGCGCCGTCATATACCAGCTCCGCTGTGGGCGGCGCGTCCGCCGGATGGGCCGGGCGGTACCAGTCCGCCTCCGCACTGTTGAGCCAGGCACAGAGGTTGGACTCCGGGAAATTGCTGTTGCCATATTTCTGCCGGTCCGGCGTCCCCGCCGGCTCCCGGGCGTCCAGGCAGTGCTGGGCCAGCACTGTATCCAAAACCAGGGTTGTCCCTGTGCAGCCCGGGTGGCCCTGGGCCGCCACAAGGAAGGTGAGGCCACTCTCGCCCTCGCGCACCTTGGCACTCACCGGCATATCCCGCAGCTTCATTATCCGCGCCCCCCTTCCTGCAGCAGGGTATAGACCCCATTTTCATCCGGCCCGCCGCTTACGGCCAGGGCCGCGTCCACGTTCATAGCCGGGCGGATGCCCAAATCGCTGTTGTAGCAGCGCATATAGCTGATATAGCCGGAGACGTGGACATGGGCGGAGATGTAGGGCTCCCGATGGTGGGGCGTCCGGAGCCAGTAGTACCAGCCCATATCCCGGTTGGTCTCGTTGACGCTCTTGGCCGGGAAATTGAAGTCGCGCACATCTGCCTCTTTCACCCCCAGGCGCATGCGGAAATCCCGGAATAGGGGCATCAGGCTCCCTTCCTGAATTCCTGTAAAGCGGTCCAGGCCGATTTCGTCCGCGCTCAGGAGAAACACCCGGGCGTTCACAGCTTCTGGCCGCTGCTCCTCCCCGCAGCCGGCCACACAGGGCACAGCGCTCATCAGCAGCGCCTCCCGGAAGGCGGGGGAAAACCGGCTGAGAAAGCCGGGGGCTGTTGCATATTCCACCCCTGTTTTGGTGGCCTCCGCTGTGGGGGGCGCGTCTGTTGCGCTCAGGGGCGAAAACCAATCCGTCCCCTCTGCATTCAGCCACTGGTGTATATTGGAGCGGCCATATTCATTGCTGCCGAAACATTTGACCCAGCGGTGGGCGGCCTCCGGCTCTGCCGCGTCAAAGCAGCCCTTTCGGACAATCCGGTCTGCCACCAGCGTTGTCCCCTTGTACCCGGGGTGCTCCTGGGCGGCAATGCGGAAGACAATCCCGCTGGCCGGTTCCCGGAGCAGCGTGCCCACAGGCAGGTTGCCAATGGTCATTCCCTTTCCATCCCCCTTCTTGTATTTTTCCTTCATAAAATGTTTATCTTTATTCTATTCCCCCTCTATTTTCATTGCAATCCACAGGTTATCTAACAAATTTCAAAAAACCTTCGCATTTTGCCCAGATTCGATTGAAAATTTGAAAGATTTTTGTTAAACTGAAGCCATACAATGGACTGACGATTGGAGGTGGCTCCCTTGTCGGATGCCCTTTTGTCCCCCGGCAGGGATGTCCCGGCCCAGTGGCTGGATTTGCTCTGCAACTACGCCGCCAGCCTGGACAAAGAAGCGCTGCTGGATTTTGAAAATGCGGGGCTGTACCTGGGCGACGGCTATTTTGCCGTCCTGCTGTGGACGCCGCCCCTGCCGGAGGGCGGCGGGGACCTCCCCCTCGCCAGCCAGTGGGAGGCCCGGCGCACAGCCCTGTCCGCGCTGATTGACAAAAAACTGCGGCGCAAATTCCTCCACCACACCGGCGTCTATGGCAGCGGGGTCCTCTCCCTGGTCTGTTTTCCCGACACCGGCCTGGATTCCACAGCGGCCCAGAACGACCTGGAGCGTGCGGCGGCGGAAATCCTCCGGGAGAGCGAGGGTGCGGTATGTCCCGGCATTACCGCCGTTTTAAGCTGCGTGCAGCCCGGCCGGGCCGGCATCGAGACAGCCTATTCCAGCGCCCTGGACATGTGGCACTATACCCGCTTCCTACAGAATCCGCCCCAGCTCATTGCCCAGAAGATTATGC
This sequence comes from uncultured Oscillospiraceae bacterium, assembly GCA_964601435.1. Lineage (GTDB taxonomy): Bacteria > Bacillota > Clostridia > Oscillospirales > Oscillospiraceae > CAZRNK01. The sequence goes on from CAZRNK010000037.1 coordinate 10,256, forward strand.
GCCCCGCAGATTTAAACTGGGAGGAAAATTATCTTTTCCGCAGCACAATCACCCATCTGGTGGACGCCCTCTATGCCCTGGACGAACAGTCTGCCATGCGCCAGGGGGAAGAATTCCTCCACTATATTTTTGTCAACCCGCCCTATGGCCTGTACTATCTCCGGCTGCGCATTGAAATCTTCTTGAACCACCTGCTTACAGAGCTGGTGGAGCGGGATATGGTTCACTCGGAGTTCCTGGAGGACATCAACCCCGTCTTTGGCCTGACCGACAGCCGTACCGAGGCGGTGTTTCGACAGCTTTTCTTTGACTATCTCCAGCGGGTGCTGGACTGCTACAGCGCCAAAACCCAGAACCCCATTCTGAAGAAAATGACCGATATCAAAAACTACATCGACACCCATTATACGGATGTAAACCTCACCGCCGGGGATTTGGCCAGCCGCTTTCATATTGCACAGGGGACCCTCTCCTACCATTTTAAAAAGTATCGGGACTGCAGCCCCTCTGAGTACATCCTGCGCATCCGCACCGCCGCAGCGCGCCACCGCATCACCACCACTGACGAGACTATGGAGGCCATCGCCCAGGCTGTGGGGTTCGGCAGTTATATCTCCATGCAGCGGGCCTTTAAAAAGCTCTATAACGCCGCACCCGGCCAGTTTCGGTAGTTTTCCTT
>CAZRNK010000038.1:0-10779 GCA_964601435.1 uncultured Oscillospiraceae bacterium
CTGATTGCGCTGGAGGCCACCCGGGTTGCCGCCCTTGTGGCCACAGGGGTATATGATGTCTATTATCTGCCGCTGCACCTGTGCGGCCTGGCGGTTTTCCTCACCATTGCCCATGCTTTTTCCGGCGGCACCCTACTGGGGGAGCTGCTCTATAGCCTGTGCATGCCCGGGGCGGCCTGCGCCCTCCTCTTCCCCGACTGGACAGATTTGCCGGCGTGGAATCTGCTATGCATCCTCTCCTTTTCCATCCATATTCTTTTGGTGGCGTACCCGGTGGCCCTCTTCTCCTGGGGGGAGCTGCAGCCCCGGGCGAAGCGGCTGCCGGTGTGCTTTGCCCTTCTGGCGACCGCGGCAGTGCCCATCTATATATTGGATAAGGCCATTGACGCCAACTTCTTCTTTTTAAACTGGCCCTCCCCCGGCTCTCCATTGGAGTGGTTTGCGCAGCGGTGGGGAAACCCCGGCTATATCCTGGGCTATCTGCCCATGCTGGCGGCGGTCTGGCTCTGCCTGTACCTGCCGGTGGAGCTGCGGCGCCGGGTGAAAAAAACTTGACTTTCCCCAGAGGGCTGATGTATACTATATCGAAAGATTTTCGGGGGAGGGTGACAATGAAGTACATTTTTCGCAATGCCCAGGTCTTTGAAGCGGGCCGGTTCAAGAGGAAAGATGTGGCTGTAGCAGACGGCCTTATTGTTTCTATTTCCGACCACGCGGCGCCCGATGTTGGAGCCGTCACCTTTGATTTTCAAAATCATATCCTTATTCCCGGTCTCGTTGATGTGCATGTTCATCTTCGTGAGCCGGGTTTTTCTTATAAAGAGACCATCGAGACCGGGACTGCAGCGGCGGCCCGTGGAGGCTTTACCACCCTGTGCGCCATGCCCAACGTAGACCCGGTGCCCGACTCGGTGCCCCATCTCCTGCAGGTGCTCCAGGCCTATGCCGGCCGGGCGAAGGTCCATGTGCACCAGTATGGGGCCATCACCGTGGGCGAGCGGGGAGAGGCCCTGGCCGATTTGGCGGGGATGGCGGGCCAGGTGGTGGCCTTTTCCGACGACGGAAAGGGCGTCCAGCGCGAGGCCATGATGCGCCGGGCCATGGAGCAGGCCAAGGCGCTGGGAAAGCTGATTGCGGCCCACTGCGAGGACATGTCCCTGGTGCAGGGCGGCTATATCCACGACGGGGCCTATGCCCGCGCCCACGGCCACCGGGGCATCCCCTCGGAGAGCGAGTGGCGCCAGGTGGAGCGGGACATCGCCCTGGCGAAGGCCACGGGCTGCGCCTACCATGTCTGCCACGTCTCCACCAAAGAGAGCGTGAACCTCATCCGCCAGGCCAAGTATCAGGGGGTCAATGTTTCCTGCGAGACGGCCCCGCACTACCTGACGCTGTGCGAGGATGACCTGATGGAGGACGGGCGGTTCAAAATGAATCCCCCCCTGCGTACCGCCGCCGACCGGGACGCCCTAGTGGAAGGGCTCATGGACGGCACCATCGACATGATTGCCACGGACCACGCCCCCCACGCCGCCTCGGAAAAAGACAAGGGGCTCATTGGCAGCGCCATGGGCATCGTGGGCCTGGAGACGGCCTTCCCGGTGCTGTACACCAAGCTGGTGAAAACCTCGATTTTGCCGCTGGAGGCGCTGGTGGAGTGCATGACCACAGTTCCCAGAGTCCGCTTCGGGGTGGGAACGCCGCTGGCGGAGGGCCAGCCGGCAGATTTGGCGGTTTTTGATTTGAACGAGGAATACACCATCGACCCGGATACCTTCGCCTCCCGGGGGCGGGCGACCCCCTTCGCCGGCTGGAAGGTACAGGGGAGATGCAAAATGACCCTAGTGAACGGAGAGATTGTATGGCAAGAGAGCTGAATCGGAAACTGGTCCTGGAGGACGGCAGCGAGTATTTGGGCACCGGCTTCGGCGCCGACTGCAACAAGGTGTGCGAGATTGTTTTCAACACCTCCATGGTGGGGTACCAGGAGATTGTCTCCGACCCTTCTTACACCTATCAAATGGTGGTAATGACGTATCCGCTGATTGGCAACTACGGCATTGCCGATGACGATTTCGAGACCCGGATTCCCACCATCGGCGGGCTGGCGGTCCGGGAATATAACGACTTTCCCAGCAACTTCCGCTATACCAAGACCCTGTCGGAGATTCTCGAGGAGAACGGCATCCCCGCCATCTCCGGCATCGACACCCGGAAGCTGACCCGCTCCATCCGGGATTTGGGGAGCCGCCGCTGCCTGATTTGCGACGCGGACATGCCTGCGGAGCAGGCCGTGGACTTCATTGTGCGCACCCCCATCTTCCACGACGCCGTGGAGACCGTGAGCTGCAAGAAGCGGTGGTATTCCCGCACCAGCAACCCGGTCTTTAACGTAGTGGCTGTGGACTGCGGCATCAAGCTCAACATCATCCGGAGCCTGAACCGCCGGGGCTGCAACGTCACCGTGGTCCCCTGGGACACCCGGCCGGAGGACATCCTGGCCATGAAGCCCGACGGCATCTTCCTCTCCAACGGCCCCGGCGACCCCACGGATGTGCTGCCGGTCATCGAGCTGGTCCGCGCCCTCCGGGGGCGGAAGCCCATTTTCGGCATCTGCCTGGGCCACCAGCTGATTTCCCTGGCCTATGGGGCCAGGACCTATAAATTGAAATTCGGCCACCGGGGGGGCAACCACCCGGTGAAAAACCTGGACACGGGGAAGATTGAGATTACCAGCCAGAACCACAGCTATGCGGTGGACGCATCTTCCCTGACGGGGACGGGGCTGCGCCTCACCCATGTCAACCTCCTGGACAACACGGTGGAGGGGGTGGCCTGCCCGGCGGACAAGGTGTTCTCCGTCCAATACCACCCGGAGAGCGCCCCCGGGCCCCAGGACAGCACCTATCTCTTTGACCAGTTTATCGCCATGATGAAGGAGGAACGCCGCCATGCCTAAACGCACAGACATCCACAAAATATTGGTGATTGGCAGCGGCCCCATCGTCATCGGCCAGGCGGCGGAGTTCGACTATGCCGGCACCCAGGCCTGCATCGCCCTGAAGGAGGAGGGGTACGAGGTGGTCCTGGCCAACTCCAACCCCGCCACCATCATGACCGACACCGCCATTGCCGACAAGGTGTATATGGAGCCCCTGACCCTGGAGTATATGGCGAAAATCCTCCGCTATGAGCGGCCGGATGCCGTGGTCCCCGGAATTGGGGGGCAGACGGGGCTGAACCTGGCCATGCAGCTCCAGCGCAAGGGCGTTCTGGAGGAGTGTCAGGTGGAGCTCCTGGGCACCAGCAGCGAGAGTATCGAGCAGGCGGAGGACCGGGAGAAGTTCAAGGCGCTGTGCGAGTCCCTGGGCGAGCCGGTGCTGCCGTCGATTATTACCCACTCCATTCAGGAGGCAGTCTCTGCCGCAGAGGAGATTGGCTACCCTGTGGTGCTGCGCCCCGCCTTTACCCTGGGGGGCACCGGCGGCGGCTTCGCCGACGACGAGGCGGAGCTCCGGGAGATTATGAAAAATGCCCTGAAACTCTCCCCGGTCCACCAGGTGCTGGTGGAAAAGAGTATCAAGGGCTATAAGGAAATCGAATATGAAGTCATCCGGGACGCCAACGACACGGCCATTACCATCTGTAATATGGAAAATGTGGACCCTGTGGGCATCCACACCGGGGACTCCATCGTGGTGGCCCCCAGCCAGACGCTGACCAACAAGGAATACCACCTCCTCCGGGACAGCGCCCTGAAGATTATCCGGGCGCTGAAAATCGAGGGGGGCTGCAATGTGCAGTTTGCCCTGGACCCCCAGAGCTTCCGCTACTATTTAATTGAGGTAAACCCCCGGGTTTCCCGCTCCTCCGCCCTGGCCAGCAAGGCCAGCGGCTATCCCATCGCCCGGGTCAGCGCCAAGATTGCCGTGGGCATGACCCTGGACGAAATCCAGATTGCCAATACCCCCGCCAGCTTTGAGCCCACGCTGGACTATGTGGTGACGAAGATGGCCCGCTTCCCCTTTGACAAGTTTGCCGACGCCAGCAACACCCTCTCCACCCAGATGAAGGCCACCGGCGAGGTGATGAGCGTGGGCCGCACCATCGAGGAGAGCTTCCTGAAGGCGGTCCGCTCCCTGGAAATCGGCGTCTGCCACATCCATATGCCCAAATTCGACACCTGGAGCGAAGAGGAGCTGATGGCCTACATTGTGGAGGGCCGGGACGACCGGCTCTATGCCATTGCCCAGCTCATCCGCCTGGGCACCGACCTGGGCATGATTTGCGACGCCACGCAGATTGACATGCTCTTTTTGGAGAAAATCAAAAACATTGTGGAGTTTGAGGGGGTGCTCTCCGCCCACGTCGGGGATTTGGAGACGCTGTATGAGGCCAAGCGTATGGGCTTCAGCGACAAGTTTATCGCCCGGTTGTGGAACGAGGAGGAGACGGCAGTCTATGCCCGGCGCAAGGCGGCGGGGATGTTCCCGGTGTACAAGATGATTGACACCTGCGCCAGCGAGTTTGAGAGCTATATTCCCTATTTCTACTCCACCTATGAGGAGGAGAACGAGTCCGTCGTCAGCGACCGGAAGAAGATTGTGGTGCTGGGCAGCGGGCCCATCCGCATCGGCCAGGGGGTGGAGTTTGACTACTCCACTGTCCACGCCGTGGCCACCATCAAGGCCCACGGCTATGAGGCCATCATCATCAACAACAACCCCGAGACGGTCTCCACCGACTATACCATCAGCGACAAGCTCTATTTCGAGCCCCTGACGGAGGAGGACGTGCTCAACATTGTGGAGCTGGAGCAGCCCCTGGGGGTCATTGCCTCCCTGGGCGGGCAGACGGCCATCAACCTGGCCGGGCCCCTCCAGGAGCGGGGCGTCAAGATTATCGGCACCAGCGTCACCGCCATCGAGCGGGCGGAGAACCGGGACAGCTTCGAGAAGATTATGGAGGCCCTCCAGATTCCCCAGCCCGCCGGCCGGGCGGTGACGGACATCCCCTCGGGTGTGGCCGCCGCGGCGGAGATTGGCTACCCCGTCCTGGTCCGGCCCAGCTATGTCCTGGGCGGGCGGGCCATGCGCATTGTCGCCAGCGAGGAGGCCCTGCGCCATTACTTAAAAACTGCCGTGGAGATTGACGAGGACAAGCCGGTGCTGGTGGACCGCTACATCGTGGGCAAGGAGCTGGAAGTGGACGCGGTCTGCGACGGGACGGACGTCTTTGTCCCCGGCATCATGGAGCACGTGGAGCGCACCGGCGTCCACTCCGGGGACTCCATCAGCGTCTATCCCACCTTCTCCATCTCCCAGAGGGTGAAGGATACCATCCTGGACTATACCCGCCGCCTGGGGCTGGGGATTGGCATCGTGGGCCTGTACAACATCCAGTTCATTGTGGACAGGAATGAGGATGTCTATGTCATCGAGGTGAACCCCCGGTCCTCCCGGACGGTGCCCTTCCTCTCCAAGGCCACCGGCTGGTCCCTGGCGGATATCGGCACCCTGGTCATCCTGGGCCACAGCCTGAAGGAGCAGGGGATTACGGACATCTACCCGCCGGAGAAGAAGCGCTGGTATGTGAAGGCCCCCGCCTTTTCCTTCTCCAAGCTGCGGGGCATGGACGCCTATCTTTCCCCGGAGATGAAGTCCACCGGGGAGGCCATCGGCTATGACGACAGCCTGACGCGGGCCCTCTACAAAGCCCTTCAGGCCAGCGGCACCAATGTGGTCAACTACGGTACCATTTTCGTCACCATCGCCGACAAGGACAAGGAGGAGGCCCTGCCCATTATCCGCCGGTTTTACGATTTGGGCTTCAACATCGAGGCCACCAGCGGCACCGCCGCCTTTTTGAAGAAACACGGCATCCGCACCCGGGCCCGGGCCAAGCTCAGCGAGGGCAGCGAGGAGATTTTAACCGGCATCCGCCAGGGCTATGTCACCTATGTCATCAATACCAAGGATGTGGACGACATGGACCACGAGACAGACGGCTACCAAATCCGCCGGTGCGCCGTGGAAAACGGCGTCACCATGTTTACCGCCCTGGACACGGTGAAGGTGCTCCTGGACGTGCTGGAGGAGACCACCATCTGCGTCTCCACCATCGACGCATAATACGAGGAGGGAAGGCGAAATGGAGCAAAACCGCTATGACGTGCTCGCCAACCGGCCCATTGCCCCCGGCGTCTATGAGATGGTGCTTCTGGGGGATACGTCCCCCCTCTCCGCACCGGGGCAGTTTGTGGACATCGCCCTGCCCGGGCGCTTCCTCCGGCGGCCCATCTCCGTGTGCGACTGGAACGAGGACACCCTGACCCTGGTATATAAGGTGGTGGGCGGCGGCACCTCCGATTTAGCGGCCCTCAAGCCCGGGACGGCGCTGGACTTGCTCTGCGGCCTGGGCAACGGCTTCGACATGGACAAAAGCGGCGAGGTGCCGCTGCTCATCGGCGGCGGCGTGGGCATCCCGCCCCTGTATGGCCTCTGCCGCCGGCTGTGCGAGGCGGGGCGCGCCCCGAAAGTGATTCTGGGCTTTAATACCGTGGAGGAGGTCTTTTTCCCCGGGGCCTTCGCCGCCCTGGGGGTGGAGACGGTGCTGTGCACCGCTGACGGCTCCCTGGGGCTCCGTGGCTTCGTCACCGTGGCCATGCCGGAGGCAGAGCCCTATACGTACTTCTACGCCTGCGGGCCGGAGGGGATGCTGCGGGCTGTGTGCGCGGCGTCCAAAACCAGCGGGCAGCTGAGCCTGGAGACCCGGATGGGCTGCGGCTTCGGCGCCTGCATGGGCTGCACCTGCCAGACCAGGGGCGGCCCCAAGCGGCTGTGCAAGGACGGCCCGGTGCTGGAAAAGGAGGAACTGCTGTGGTAGATACCCGCGTTGTGCTCTCCGGCTGGGAACTCAGCAACCCCATTATCCCCGCCAGCGGCACCTTTGGTTTCGGGGCAGAGTTTGCCCCCCTGTATGATTTGAATATTCTGGGCAGCTTTGCCATCAAGGGCACCACCGGCTCCCCCCGGCCGGGCAACCCCCTGCCCCGGATTGCGGAGTGCACCGGGGGGCTGCTGAACGCCATCGGCCTCCAGAACCCGGGGGTGGATGCGGTGATTCGGGAGGAGCTGCCCCGCATCAAAACCTATTTTGACAAGAAAATCATCGCCAATGTCAGCGGCTTTTCCATCGACGAGTATGTGGAGGCCTGTGCAAAGCTGGATGGGGAGCCCCAGGTGGGCCTGCTGGAAGTGAACGTCTCCTGCCCCAACGTCCATGGGGGCGGCCTCAGCTTCGGCGCGGACCCGGACCTGGCGGCAGAGGTGACTGCGGCGGTAAAGGCCGCAACAAGCAAGCCTGTGTATGTAAAGCTCAGTCCCAATGTCACCGACATCGTGGCCATGGCGGAGGCCTGCGCGAAGGCGGGGGCGGACGGCCTGAGTCTGATTAACACCATGCTGGGCATGCGCATCGACATCAAAAAACGCCGGCCCGTCCTGGCCAATGGGACGGGGGGCCTCTCCGGCCCGGCGGTGTTCCCCGTGGCAGTGCGGATGGTCTATCAGGTGTATGAGGCGGTGGGCCTGCCCATCATCGGCATGGGGGGGATTGCCTCCGCCGCGGACGTGATTGAAATGATGCTGGCCGGGGCCACGGCTGTGCAGATTGGGGCCATGAATGTGGTCCAGCCCCGGATTTGCCGGGATATTATTGAGGCCCTGCCGGGGGAAATGGAGCGGCTGGGCATCCAGAGCTTAACTGAAATCATAGGAGGCGCACATCCATGAGTAAGGACGTTATTATTGCCTGCGACTTTCCGAGCCAGCTCCAGACCGTGGCCTTTCTGGAGAAATTCGGCTACCTCCGTCCCTTTGTCAAGGTGGGCATGGAGCTCTTTTACAGCGAGGGGCCGGCCATTGTCCGGCTGCTGAAAAGCCGGGGGCACAAGGTTTTCCTGGATTTGAAGCTCCACGACATTCCCAACACGGTGGGCCATGCTATGGCTGTCCTCCGAGATTTGGGGGCGGATATGGTGAACCTCCATGCCGCCGGCGGCCGGGCCATGATGGAGGCGGCGGTGGAGGGCCTGACCCGCCCCGACGGGACGCGCCCGCTGCTCATCGCCGTCACCCAGCTCACCAGCACCAGCCAGGAGCGGCTGAAAAATGAGCTGCTCATTGACCGCCCTCTGGCGGAAGTGGTGCTCGCCTATGGCGCCCTGGCCCGGGATGCGGGGCTGGATGGCGTGGTCTGTTCCCCCCTGGAGGCGGAGGGGATTCACGCCGCCCTGGGTGCGGATTTCCTCACGGTGACCCCCGGCGTCCGCTTCGCCGGCGCCGAGACGGGGGACCAGGTGCGGGTGACAACGCCGGCCCAGGCCCGGAGCCTGGGCAGCGACTATATTGTAGTGGGCCGGCCCATTACCGGCGCGGAGGACCCCCTGGCGGCCTACCAGCGCTGCACAGCGGAATTTCTGAATGGGGAGGAATGAGCAATGGAAGCACTGGAGAGACAGATTGCGGCGGATTTGCTGAAAATCGGCGCGGTGTTCCTCCGGCCGGAGGAGCCCTTTGTCTGGGCCAGCGGGATTAAGAGCCCGGTGTACTGCGACAACCGGCTGATTCTCTCATCGCCGGAGGTGCGCAGCCGTGTGGAGGCGGGACTGGCGGAGACAGTACGCCGTTGCTATCCCGACTGCCAGGTGCTCATGGGCACCGCCACGGCGGGGATTGCCCATGCGGGCATCACGGCCCATCTCCTGGGCCTGCCTATGGGCTATGTCCGGGGCAGCGCCAAGGACCACGGCCGACACAACCGGATTGAGGGCCGGCTGGCGCCGGGGCAGAAGTGCGTGGTCATCGAGGATTTAATTTCCACCGCCGGCAGCGCACTGGAGACGGCGGAGGCCCTCCGGGAGGCCGGCGGGGAGGTGCTGGGGATTGCCAGCATCTTCACCTACGGCATGGCCGCCGGCCTGGAGAGGCTGGCCGCGGCGGGCCTGCGGAACGTGAGCCTGACTACCTTTGACGCCATCGCCGCCGTTGCGGCGGAGGAGGGGTATATTGCCCCCGGCGATGTCGCCCGGCTCCTGGCGTTCCGGGATAACCCGGCGGATGAGAGCTGGATTGGAGGAGATGCTAAATGAGAAGCCTGATTGACATTATGGATTTGTCCGTGGAGGAGATTGATGCCCTGCTGGACACGGCTGACGACATCATCGCCCACCCGGAGGCCTACCGGGAAAAGTGCCATGGGAAAAAGCTGGCCACCCTCTTTTTTGAGCCCTCCACCCGCACCCGCCTGAGCTTCGAGGCGGCCATGTATGAGCTGGGCGGCGTGGTCCTGGGCTTTTCCGAGGCGCAGAGCTCCTCCGCCTCCAAGGGGGAGAGCGTGGCGGACACGGCCCGGACCGTGAGCTGCTATGCCGACATCATTGCCATGCGCCATCCCAAGGAGGGGGCGCCCCTGGTGGCGGCCATGAAGGCCACGGTGCCCATCATCAACGCCGGGGACGGGGGCCACAACCACCCCACCCAGACCCTGACCGATTTGCTCACCATCCGGCGGGAGAAGGGCCATTTTGAAAATCTGACGGTGGGCCTGTGCGGGGATTTGAAATTCGGCCGCACTGTCCACTCCCTCATCGCGGCCCTGTCGCGGTACACCGGGGTGCGCTTTGTACTGATTTCCCCCCTGGAGCTGAAGCTGCCCAGCTATGTGAAGGAAAATCATATTAAGAGCAAGGACATCCCCTATACCCAGACCACGGATTTGCTCTCGGCCATGCCGGAGCTGGACATCCTCTATATGACCCGGGTGCAGCGGGAGCGGTTCTTCAACGAAGAGGATTACATCCGGCTCAAGGACAGCTATATCCTGACCCCGGACAAGCTGGCCACTGCCAAGGCGGATTTGACCATCATGCACCCCCTGCCCCGGGTCAACGAGATTGCCACGGCTGTGGACGATGACCCGAGAGCCGCCTATTTCAAGCAGGTGCTCTACGGGAAATATGTGCGCATGGCCCTGATTCTGAAGCTTCTGGAGGTGGAATAAGTTGGTCATTGATTCCATTAAAAACGGCATTGTCATCGACCATATCCAGGCGGGCAAGAGCATGGAGCTCTATCAGCTCCTGCGTCTTAACGAGCTGCAGTGCTCTGTAGCCATTATCAAAAATGCCGCCAGCTCCAAGATGGGCAAAAAAGACATCATCAAAATTGACGAGGAAATCGATTTGGATTTGGACGTGCTGGGGTACATTGACCCCGGTATCACCGTGGACATCATCCGCGACGGGAAGCTGGTAGAGAAGCGGAAGCTGGATTTGCCCCAGCGGGTCACCAATGTCATCCGGTGCAAAAACCCCCGGTGCATCACCTTCACCGAGCAGGAGCTGCCCCAGGTGTTCACCCTGGCGGACCGGGAAAAGCGCATTTACCGCTGCCTCTATTGCGAGACAAAGGCTGAGAATTAAGGCGTACTTTTCTTGACGCTCAAGAAAAGTGCACAAAAGAAAATTTTTCCCTTGCGAGGGGGACGAGGGCGATACTTTTCTTTCACCAGCGAAAGAAAAGTATCCAAAAGAAACGCCGCCAAAGGGGCCCGGCCACCAATGCCGGGCCCCTCTGGACACCCCCCTATAAGTCCCAGTCAGTTACGCTGGGGCTGAGGGAGGTAAACAAAATTTGTCTCCAGCGTCGATTTGCCGGGCTTCCGCCCTGGCGCCGGAAATATTCTGGCCCCCTAGAGGGAACACGCGAAGGGTGATAC
>CAZRNK010000039.1:0-2627 GCA_964601435.1 uncultured Oscillospiraceae bacterium
CGCCCGTCGTCGGCATACTGAAAGCCGGACCACCCTGCCCAGTGGCCTGCGGTAATCTCCGGCTCACTGGGGCCGTAGTCCGCCGCCCACAGGGGATAGGCCCCAAAGGCGGCATCCCACAGGGTGTTGGCGGCGTAGGCGTCGGTATAGAGGACGGGCGTCACCCCTGTCAGGCGCTCCACCTCCTCCATAAAAGCCAGGCCAATGGCGTTTACCTCCGCGTCACTCAGGCCGGAGAAGTCCTCAAAGTCCATAACCGGCCGGCAGTCATAGCCGGTATTTTCAATGGTCTGGACAAAGAACCGGGCCTGGACCTGGGCCTCCTCCTCGGTTTTCGCAGTGAGGTAGTGGTAGAAGCCAAAGTGTACCCCCGCCTCCCGGGCGCCGGCGGCGTTGCGCGTAAATTCCGAATCGGTGAAGTCCGCCTGGCTGGATTTGATATAGGCGACCTCGATGCCCGCCGCTCTGACCTGTTCCCAGTCAATCTCCCCCTGGTATTCGCTGACGTCAATGCCAGCATAGAGGGTCTCCGATACCGGCCCCAGGGCCCCGGCGGGAAGCGCCAGGAGGGGCAGCATAAGCGCCGCGGCCAGTACCGCGGCGAAAATTTTCTTCAAAGCCATAGGCATTTCTCCCTTCGCCCCAGGATATGCCCGAGGGCTGCGGGGCGTTCCAGCCCCGCCGGCAAAAACAAAATCCGGGAAAATCCGGAAAAACTGTTTTTTCTCCATTGCCGGAGCGCTCCATCTTTGGTATACTGGAAAATATATAAATTGTACAAAGGAGGCTGGCTTTATGCTGACACCCTGGGGCGAAAACCTGGACGAGAGCCGGGTGCTGCCGGAATATCCCCGCCCCCAGCTCCGGCGGGAGAGTTACATCAACCTAAACGGCCGGTGGCAGTACGCCATCACTGCCTCGGAGGACATACCGGAGACCTACGACGGGGAAATCCTGGTCCCCTTCTCCCCGGAGGCCCCCCTCTCGGGGGTGGAGCGGACGCTGCTGCCGGGGGAGTTCCTGTGGTACCGCCGCAGCTTTTCCCTGCCCGAGGGGTTCAATGCAGGCCGGGTGCTGCTCCACTTCGGGGCCGTGGACCAGATGGCTCAGGTGTGGGTAAACGGCCAGCCGGCGGCGAGCCACACCGGGGGCTACCTCCCCTTTACGGCGGACATTACCGCCGCCCTCCAGGGGACAGAGAACACCCTCCTGGTGCGGGTTGCGGACACCACCGACAGCTCCTTCCACACCCGGGGCAAGCAGAAGCTGCGCCCGGGGGGCATCTGGTACACCCCCCAGAGCGGCATCTGGCAGACGGTATGGCTGGAGAGCGTCCCGGAGAGCTACATCCGGCGGCTGAAAATCACCCCCTGGTTTGACGAGGGGACGGTGGAGGTCTCCGCGGAGACGGCAGGCCCCCTTGCCGAGCCTCCCCAGGCCCACTTCCAGGGGAAGGCCTATGCCCTTCCCGCCAGAATCCCTGTGCCGGACTTCCTCCCCTGGACGCCGGAGAACCCCCAGCTCTATGATTTCTCCGTCACCTTCGGAGCCGACAAGGTGGACAGCTATTTCGCCATGCGCAAGTTCACCGTGGAGACAGACGGGCGGGGGGCGCGCCGCCTGTTTTTAAACGGCCGGCCTTATTTTCAAAACGGCGTGCTGGACCAGGGCTACTGGCCCGACGGGCTCTATACCGCCCCGGACGACGAAGCCATGATTTTTGACATCCAGACGGCCAAGGACATGGGCTTCAACCTCCTGCGCAAGCACGTAAAGATTGAGCCCCTGCGCTGGTACTACCACTGCGACCGGCTGGGCATGCTGGTCTGGCAGGATATGCCCAACGGGGGCGAGGGCTATGACCCCCTGGTTATTTCCGCCCCCCTGGTCACCGGCCGCCACAGCGCCGACGACCGCTTCCGCCGCTTCGGCCGGGAGAGCGAGGCGGGGCGGGCCCAGTTCCACGCGGAACTGCGGGAGACGGTTGAGCTGCTCTATAACTGCCCCTGCATCGCCCTGTGGGTGCCCTTCAATGAGGGCTGGGGCCAGTTCTCCGCCGCCTCTGCGGTGCGCCTGATTCGGGAAATCGACGCCAACCGGCCCATCGACCACGCCAGCGGCTGGCACGACCAGGGCATCGGCCAGCTACAAAGCCTCCACGTCTATTTTAAAAAGTATAAATTCAAGCCCGACAACCTCCACCGGGCCGTCATTCTCTCCGAGTGCGGCGGCTACGGCCTCTCTGTCAGCGGCCACACCTGGAGCGGGAAATTCTTTGGCTACCGGCGCTGCGCCTCGGCCCAGGAGCTGGCAGAGCGGCTGCGCACCCTCTACCGGGAGGAGCTCCGCCCCGCCCGGCGCCAGGGCCTTGCCGCCGTGGTGTACACCCAGCTCACGGATGTGGAGACGGAGCAAAACGGCCTCATCACCTATGACCGCCGAATCCTGAAGCTCCCGGCGGAGACGGTGCGGGAAATCGTCGGCGTCCTGTCCTAGGCCCCGGGGAGGTACGCCATGGAAACACAGAAGCTATACTACGCCGACGCCTATCTCCGCCGCTTCACCGCCCGGGTGCGCACCTGCACGCCGCTGGAGGCGGGCCGCTGGGCCGTGACGCTGGAGCGCAC
>CAZRNK010000039.1:2727-10729 GCA_964601435.1 uncultured Oscillospiraceae bacterium
GCGCCGCGCCGGGGAGCGTCACCATTGACTTCAACGCCCCCATCCCGGCAGCGGACCTGCCCGCCCTGGAGGCCGCCGCCAACCAGAAAATCTGGGAAAACGCGGAGACGGAAATCTTTTATTGCGCCGGCCCGGAGCTGGAAAAGCTGGAATACCGGAGCAAAAAGGCTCTGGAGGGCGCGGTGCGGATTGTCCGCTTCCCGGGGAGCGACACCTGCGCCTGCTGCGGCACCCATGTCCGCCGCACCGGGGAGGTGGGCCTGGTGAAGCTGCTGAGCATTCAAAAGTTCCGCGCCGGCGTGCGCATCGAGATGTGCGCCGGCGGGCGGGCCCTGGCGTGGCTGAACACCCAGGCGGCCCAGAACCACCAGATTTCCGTCGCCCTCTCCGCCAAGGCGGAGGAGACCGCCGCGGCGGTAGGCCGCCTCCAGGAGGAGCTGTTTGCAGAGCGGGGCCGGCTCTCCGCCCTGGAGCAGGCGCTCTTTTCCTCCCTGGCCCGGAGCAGTGCCGCCGCGGCCGGCGCACCGGTATTTGTGCCGGGCCTGAGCGCAGACAGCCTCTGCCGCCTGGCGGACGCAATCCTCTCGGAAAACGGCCGCGCAGCCGTCTTTTCCGGGGACGACAGTGCCGGCTACCGCTACGCCCTGGGGAGCCGGGACGGGGACATCCGGCCCCTGGTGCGGGAATTAAGCGCCGCCCTCTCCGGCCGGGGCGGGGGAAAGCCGGGCTTTGCCCAGGGCTTTCTGGCCGCGAAAAAGGACGGCATCGACGCCTTTTTCGCCGCCCGGAGCGGCTGGGCCTTTGGATAATCTGCGTCCCCTCCGGCGCCGCCGCGCCGGAGGGGGCAAAAACAAAAAGAGGAGTGAACTGGTGTGGACAATAAGCGAGAGAAATTTTCTTCCCGGCTGGGCTTCCTGCTGATTTCGGCGGGCTGTGCCATTGGGCTGGGAAACGTGTGGCGCTTCCCCTACATCACGGGACAGTACGGGGGCGCCGCCTTTGTGCTGGTGTATCTGGTGTGCCTGGTGATTCTGGGCCTGCCCATTATGGTCATGGAGTTTGCCGTGGGCCGCGCCAGCCGCCAGAGTATTGCAAAATCCTTCCATACCCTGGAGCCAAAGGGAACCAAATGGCACATCTACAGCTGGTTTGGCATGGCGGGCAACTATTTGCTGATGATGTTCTATACTACCATCTCCGGCTGGCTGGTGCTCTACTTTATTAAAATGGCCCGGGGGGATTTCTCCGGCCTGGACACCGAAGGGGTGGCCAACCAGTTCCAGGCCCTGATGGGCCAGCCCTGGGTGATGACCATTTTTATGGTCCTGGTGGTCGTGGTGTGCATGCTCATCTGCTCCCGGGGACTGCAAAACGGCGTGGAAAAAGTGACCAAGTGGATGATGCTCTGCCTCCTGGCCATTATGCTGGTGCTGGTGGTGCGCGCCGTCACTCTGGACGGGGCCATGGAGGGGCTGAAGTTCTACCTGATGCCGGACTTCCACCGCCTTGTCTATGACGCAGAGGGGAATGTCATTTTGTTTGAGTCCATCTTCGCGGCCATGGGCCAGTCCTTCTTTACCCTCTCTCTGGGTATCGGCGCCCTGGCCATCTTCGGCAGCTATATCGGCAAGGAGCGCCGGCTGCCGGGGGAGGCTGTGCGGATTACCTGCCTGGACACCAGCGTCGCCCTCATGAGCGGCCTGATTATCTTCCCCGCCTGCTTCGCCTATGGAGTCTCTCCCGACTCAGGCCCCTCCCTTATCTTCATTACCCTGCCCAACATCTTCAATGAGATGAGCGGTGGACGGATATGGGGCGCGCTGTTTTTCGTCTTTATGACCTTCGCCGCCGTGTCCACGGTCATCGCCGTGTTTGAAAACATCATCTCCTGCTGCATGGACAAGTGGGGCTGGTCCAGAAAGAAGGCCTCCCTCATCAACCTGATTGCCATTTTGTTCCTGTCCATGCCCTGTGTCCTGGGCTTCAACCTGCTCTCCGGCTTCCAGCCTCTGGGGGCGGGTTCCACGGTCATGGATTTGGAGGACTTCCTCGTGAGCAACAACCTACTGCCCCTGGGCTCGCTGGTGTATGTATTCTTCTGCGTCAGCCGCCGTGGCTGGGGCTGGAAGAACTTCCTTAGCGAGGCCAACACCGGCGAGGGCCTGGCCTTCCCCAAAGGCCTGCGCTTCTATGTCACGTGGATTTTGCCCCTCATTGTCCTGTTTGTCTTTGTCATGGGCTACTGGAACTATTTCGCCTGAGCCAACCAAAAAACTGCCCCAGCGGGCCTCGACGCGGCCTGCCCTGGGGCAGTTTCCGCAAAAAGGACCATTTCTGCACCTGGGGACAAAATCCCACCTCCCCGCTTCAGGTGGGATTTTGGCTTTCCCCCGTCGCCTATTTCCCCTTGATAACGCCCCGCGCCGCCGTGGTATACTGAAAGCTGTCCATTGTTTTTCGGATGGCCGGACACGGCCCGCCGGGGAGAGGCGCTGCCCTGCATGAAAAAAATTCCCCGGCCTGTGCCGGAAAACAGAAAGGAGCATTTTTCTATGAACACCAACCTGGACAAACGTGTCGCCGCCGGCGAGACCCTGGTGATTGCGGAGACCACCGCCTTCTTCCGCCTGGTGCTGGAAGAGGGGGGCGCCATCACGGCCCCGGAGGGCAAGCTGCTCTCCCTTACTGTAGGCGGGGTGGAACAGCCCATCCGGCCCGGCGCCTATTCCGACGCCACCCTCACCGTCACCGAGGACATCCCCTGCCCGGTGGACGGCTTTGACAACACCGGCTACCGGATGGCCATCTATGGGGACGAAACCGGGGTACACCCGGAGAACTCCGTGCTCTCCGCTTTCTCCGGCACTGTGGACGACACCAGCATCCGGGGCGGGTCCATCCGCTCGGAGAGCGACTTTTTCTCCGGCATCCTGTTAAAGGGCGGGACCTACACCCTCTCGGATGTGGACATTGCCCTCACCGGCTGCGGCGGCAACGACTTCTCCGGTCTGGGGGCCGCCATCACAGCAGTGGGCGCCCAGGTGGAGGTGGACCACGCCAAAATTGAGACCTTCGGCGCCATCCGGGGGGCTGTCCTGGCCGCCGACGGGGCCGACCTGAAGGTCCGCAACAGTACCATCTATGCCCACGGCTGCCCGGACGGGGAGCTCCCCGATGTGCAGCGGCGGGTGGGCAGCCGCACGCGGATGGTAGAGGTCCCCTGGGCCCTGGGCCTGAGCGGGAACAACCGGGCCACCAACGCCGTGGGCAACGGGAACGTCCTCTACGAGAACTGCTCTGTCCGCGCTGAGCGGTGGGGCGTCCTCTCCACCGACGGGGTGGACTCCCCCAAGACTTATGGGGAATTCATGCTCAACCTCACCGCCCGGAACACCGATGTGGAGATTACCGGGGAGAGCGGATACGGCTCTTATTCCATCGGGGCCTGCCACAACGTCTTTGACGGCTGCCGCTTCCGGGTGCCGGATTTCGCCCTGATTATCGCCAATGAATACGCCAGCGGCGACTTTATCAACGGCACAACCGTCCACTCCGGGCGCTTCGGCGTCATGATTCGGGAAAACCAGGGGGGCAAGCTCACGGTGCGGGACGCCGCCTTCTACACGAAGCGCAGCACCTTCCTCATCAAGGGCTGCTACCCCATTCTCGAGGTGGAGCGCTCCACCCTGGCGCCGGAAAACGGCGTCATTCTGGAGATGATTGACACCGACGACCCGGGCCTGGAGCGCACTGAAATGCCGGTGGACGAGGCGGTGCCCACCCCCTTCGCCAGCCACGACCCCACGGCGCTCAACTACCACGACTGCCGCATCTTCGGCATGGAGCGCACCGGCGTGTGCACCGATTTGCAGGCGGTCTTCCGGGACGCAGAGCTCCAGGGGGACTTCTTCAACGGCACTGTGAACGGCTGCCCCTGCGGCATGGATATGCCCATGCCGGATCCCGACGGCGCCGCCCCCATGCCCCCCGCCCCCGGGGAGGACGGCCAGATGCCCCCCATGCCGCCCATGAAGCCCTCCACGGAATATCCGGTGAACCTGGATTTGACCCTGGAGAATGTGCGCCTCACCGGCCGCATCAGCGCCAGCACCGCCCGACACGCAATCCCCGTCATTGCACCCAAGGACCGCATTGAGCTGGGCCAGGTGCGCCAGACGCCGACGCCCGCTGTCAACAACGGCGTGCTGGTGACCCTCCGGGGCGGCAGCGTCTGGACCGTCACCGGGGAGTGCTACCTCACCGCCCTGACGCTGGAGCCCGGCGCCGCCATCGTGCCGGCAGCGGGCAAGTCCCTGGCCATTACCCTGGACGGCGCCCCTCTGGAGATTGTCCCCGGCGAGACCTATCGGGGCAGCATTACCATCAGTCTGCGGGATAACCCGTAATTTTTGGCAACTATAAAGGAGGTTTTACCTTGGGAAACACACTGACCCTGGAGCAGAAAGCCGACCTGGCCCTGAAAGAGGCCCAGGAGGCGGTGGACTATATGGAAATCCAGAACCTGGTTTCCGCCCACCTGTACTGCTACCGGGCACAGAAGCAGTTTTATGAAATCGAGCACTTCTGGGCCAGGGAGCGGGACGACATCGCCTATGCCAATGTAGAGGGCCGGGAGGCCGTGGTGAATTTCTACTGCGTAGGCAACGAAAAAATGCGCGCGGAGAAGCTGCGCCTGGTCCACACCCATTTTCCGGAGGTGGCCATCGCCCCGGAAAATGACGGCGCCGGCGACATGGTCTCCAAGCTGTCCACCAACCCCTACGTAGAAATCGCCGCCGACGGGGCGTCTGCCCGGGGCGTGTGGTTTTCCCCGGGAATTTGCAGCGAAATCGGCCCGGACGGCGGCATCAAAGCCACCTATTTCCAGGAAAAGATTGGCCTGGACTTTATCCGGGAGTCCGACGGATGCTGGAAAATCCTCCGTCTGAATCTCTTTCCGGAGATTATCCGCCCCATCCCCCGCAGCGCCTTTCCGGAGGAGGCGTATGTCTGTACCTATGACCAGCTTGGCGACGGCAAGGCGGAGACGGCGGCCTGGGGCAGCCCGGCCTATTCCCTCACCACGGTGGCGGACTTCTATCCCCCGCTGCCCAAGCCCTATGACACCTGGGAGGACGTGCAGTCCTTCACCGCGGAATAAGGAGGTGCGCGTATGTGTGCAATGACCGTTCAGGAGAAACTGGACCGGGCGGAGGCCCTGGCCCGGAAGGCACAGGATTATATGGATGTATGCAACTGCGCGGCGGCCCTGTTCCACTATCAGCGGCTGCGTCGGCCCCGGGCCGCTCTGGCGGCCATCTGGTCGAAGCGGGGAGACATCGCCTGGTGCGACAAGCGCGGCCGCGCCCAGGTGGAGGCCTACTGCGAAAACATGGAAAAGGTCCTCGCCGCCAAGCTGGCCATGGTCAGCGCCCTTTTCCCTGAGGTGGAAAATAAGCCGGAGAATCTGGGCGTGGGCGATTTGGAGGCCCAGGGCATCGGCAACCCCTATGTGGTGATTGCCGGCGACGGGCAGACCGCCCAGGGCGTGTTCCTGGCGGTGGGGGAGAGCGTGGAGTGCGGCACCGACGGCGCCCCCCGCCCCCGGTATGTCCAGTACCGCCTGGGCATCGACTTCATCCGGGAGGCGAACGGCTGGAAAATCTGGCATGTGAACCGCTATCCCGACTTTGCCTCCCCACTGCCGGCGGAGCTGTTCCTGGAAAAAGAGTCCAAGGGCCGCACCTTCAGCTTCCCCACCGACGGGGAACACCGCCACGAGGAGAAGCCCCACAAGCGGACGCCGCCCTATGCAGTGACCAAGGTGCCCAAAGCCCAGCCGGAGCTGCCCCAGCCCTATGGGACATGGTCGGACGATTTGGCCTTCCCGGCCGCGGATTAAGGAGAGGAGGAAACGCCATGACTTTGGAACAGCGGGCAGACCAGGTGCTGCTGCAGGCGCAGCGGGCCAATGCCTATCGGAAAATCAACAATCTGGCCTCCGGCCACCTGTATTCGTACCGGGCCCAGGCCCAGACCTACGAAATCGAGCACTTCTGGACCCGGGAGCGGGAGGCGGACATGTCCTACTTCGGCACCGTGGGCAAGGCGGACGTGGTGGACTTCTACTGCGGGGCCAACCAGAAGATGCGCAACGCCAAGCTGGAGCTCATCCACAGCTTTTACCCCGAAATTGAAGTCTGCCCGGAAAATGACGGCATGGGCGACATGGTGGCCAAAACCGCCCTCTCCCCCTATATCATCGTGGCCGAGGATGGCAAGACAGCCAAGGGCGTCTGGTTTTCCCCGGGCATGTGCAGCGAAGTGGGCCCCGACGGCAACCCCAAGGTGTCCTTCATGCAGGAAAAACTCTGCCTGGACCTGCGACTGGAAGAAGACGGCTGGAAGATTTGGAACCTGAAAACCTATCTGGACTGGATAACGGACTTCCCCTCTGCGGTGGTCATGAGCATCGGCTATGAGGGCCGCACCGTGGACGTAGAGGAGCAGCACGCCCCCCAGGAGGAGGGCGCGGAAATGCCCAGGCTCTACAGCGTCACCACCAAGGCGTCCTTTAACCCGCCGCTGCCGGAGCCCTATGAGACCTGGGACAGAAGTATGGCTTTTTGAGAAAAGGAGAAAAACATGAGCGAAATTCGCGGAATCCATCTGGATGCCCCGGTGCGGGGCGAATACGTCCTTCACTCCATCGAGGAGCTCATTGAGCTCAACGGCCTGGGTGAGATTGCCGGCGGCCCGCCGGTGGACATGGACGCCCTGAAGGACGCCAAGGAAATGCGCCCGGCGGTCTTTATCAAAGACGGGAAATACTGCCCCGAGCGCTCCGCCACGGAGCAGCTCTGCCGGGGGGAGATTACCGACGAGACGGGCGACGGCATCCAGGTCGTATCCTATGACCCCTATATCGGCGGCGTCTATGTGGAGGGCCCCGGCCACTTCACCGTAAAAAATGCCGTCATCAATTTAAGCGGCGACGGCTTCGGCCTGGGCGGGCGCACCTCCGGCGTGGCCGTGAGCGAACACGGCTCTCTCACCGTGGAGGACAGCGTGGTCTGCACCACCGGCGCCAACCGCTGCGCCAGCAGCGCCGGCCAGGGCAGTGTCCTGCGCGTGGAGCGCTCCACCCTCATCTCCCACGGCGCCCCCTACGGGGCGGACGCCCCCAACGGGGGATACACAGAGGATTCCCCGCCGGAGTGGCTGGAAATCGAGGGCAACTGCCGCACCCACTGCACAGTGGACAACTCCTGGAGCTATTTCAAGGACTGCACCGTCATCTGCGACGGCTGGGCCGCCCTCTCTACAGACATGTCCATGGGCTATGTCTACCTGGAGGCGGAGGACTGCCGGGTCGTGGCCACCAAGAACGGCTATGGCGCCTATGTGGACTTCTGCTGCAACGGCCGGTATAAGAACTGCTCCTTCGACGTGGCCCGCCAGGGGATTATCATGGGCGGGAAATCCACAGCGGCCTTCACCGGCTGTGATGTAAAATGCGGCAGCTATTTTGCCTTCCTCCACTGCGTCATGGGCCTGCCTGTGGAGATTGGGGAAATCTCCGTCCAGGATTCGACGGTCCGCTGCAAGCAGGAGGCCTTCCTGGTCAAGAGCCAGAACGCGGAAATCTCCCTGGAGCGGGCCGACATTGCCAGCGAGCAGGGCGTGCTCATCCACAGCGTCAAAAACCAGGACCCCTTCGCCACCAAAACCTTCGGCCAGAAGGTGTACGGCATCCACGTCCACATCGCGGACTCCGACGCCCGGGGCGACATTCTCCACGAGGACCCGGAGCGGGAGATGCGTGTGGCACTTCGCTCCTCCACTCTGGAGGGGGCCATCCGGGGCGCCGCCCTGAGCCTGGACACCGGCAGCCGCTGGTTTGCCACCGCCGACTCCCAGGTGGTGCTCACCGGAACGCTGGACACCGCCCAGATTGATGCGCCCGCGGGTGTCACCATCCACGCCAAGGCCGCAGCGCCGG
>CAZRNK010000040.1:0-3116 GCA_964601435.1 uncultured Oscillospiraceae bacterium
GGAGAGCATTCCCGGTGCTGCGGGGCATCTGACCCTGGTGCCCAACGGCCGGCGCTGCACCTGCGGAAAAGAGGGCTGTGTCCGGACGTACTGCTCCACAGATGTCTTTGAGGCCATTTACGGCGAGACGGTTGAGGAGTTTGTCAGGAAACTGCCCGATGGGGGCATGGCCTCTACGCATATTGTTTTCTGGCATGAGTACCTGAATCTCCTGGCCAGCTTCCTGGCAAACCAGTACTGTATGTTCCGTATGCCGGTCTATTTGGGCGGGCGTCTGGCCCAGTGCATGGGCGGCGCCGGAGATTTGATGGTGCGCCTGGTGGCCGAGAAGCTGAATGTGCCGGAAGAGCCGGTGCTTACGATTGTTTCAGACGAAGAGAATTTGGCCCTGATGGGCGGAATTAAAATCGTATTCCACAATTACATTTAATAAATGGAGGGAATTGCATGACACAAGTGAAAGAAATCCGCGGCAAGTGGGTTGTGCCGGAGAGCTGCGCTTTCCAGCAGGTGCTCATTTGCGATGGAGCGGAAATCACAGCGCCGGAGGGCAAGCAGGTGGTTATGACCATCGGCGGTGTCTCTCTGGATATGCTGCCTGGCCGCTATTCCGGCGACATCCGCTTTAATGTGGTGGACGACATTGATGTGCCTTTCTTTATGGGCGGCTCTATGTCCTTCAAGGCGGCAGTCCATGTCCGCGACGGCAAAGTGGCCCCGGCCTCCTCTGTGTCCGCGGCGGTGCGCGGCGGCGCGGTGGCCGACGGCGTGGCCCAGGGGGTGGACATCTGCTCCCGGAGTGACGGCATCAACGGCTTTTACATCGACGGCGAGGGCGAGTATGTGATTAACGGCGCTTACATTGACCAGCAGGGCAACGGCAAGAACGACTTTGTGGGCCATGCCGCCGGCATCATGGCCAATGACAAGGTAAAACTTACGGTCAACGATTCCACCTTTATCACCCGCGGCGTGGCCCGTGGTGCCTTCTGCTCAGGCGGCAACAGCGATGTCACCCTCAACAATGTCACTGTCCGGGCCTATAACGGCCGCCTGCCCGCTGACTATGTGGATACCATTATGCCCGGCGAGATGGTGTGCGTGCCCTGGATGCTGGGCCTGCGGGGCAACTGCCGGGCCACCAACCTGCTGGACTACGGCGTCTCCCACTGGAACAACTGCCGCCTCTACTCCGAGGGCTGGGGCGTGCTGTCCACGGACGGCGTGGATGTGTGCCGGCTGTATGTGAAAGACAGCCATATTGAGATTACCGGCACCAGCGGCTACGGCGCTTTTTCCATTGGCGACTGCCACGATTATTTTGACCACTGCACCTTCAAAATGACAGACTATGCCCTGATTGCCGCCAACGACAACGCCTGCGGCAGCTTCACCAACGGCACCGTGGTGGATTCCAAGCGGTTTGGCGTCATGTTCTTCAATAATACCGGCATTGTCAATGTCACAGATTCCACCTTCAATACGGAAAAGACCACCTTCCTGGTGAAGGGCTGCGCCCCCCAGATTAACGTGCGCAGCTCCCGCCTGAACCCGAAGAACGGGAAGGTTCTCCAGCTCTTTAACTGCGACGACCCCGGCAGCCCCATCGGCTACTACTGCGACCCGGTGGAGACAGACGCCTTTGACCCCGCCCATGACCGGACCAAGGGGGAGAAGGAGATTGACGTCATTGCCCGTTTCGCTGACATGGAGGTCATCGGCAGCTTCTATAACGGCAGCTCCAATTCCAAGGGCGATACTGGCCCCAAGATGGAGATGCCCCCGCCGCCGCCCCCGGCTGATGGTGGAGAGATGCCCCCGCCCCCCAAGGGCGCCGGCCCCCACTATGAGGGCGTCCGCAACCTGAACCTGTTCTTTGAGAACGCGCAGGTTACCGGCGTCATTACCGCCTGCAAATCCACCCACCGGGTGGAGAAGGTGAGCCAGGACAACTGCGAGGAGCTGGGTGAGATTGACGATGTGGCCTGCCCGGCCATCAACAATGGCGTCAATGTCCATCTGGACAGCCGCAGCACCTGGACCGTCACCGGCGTGAGCTACCTGACAAGCCTGGAAATCCAGGATGGTGCGGTGGTCGCCGGGGAAGGCGGAAAGGCTGTCAAGATGACGGTGGACGGCGTGGAGACGCCCGTTGCTGCCGGCAGCTATCAGGGCGACATCACCGTCTCCCTGGAGGATTAATTTCCTTTTTGTCAGCAAGAACCCTGCTGCAGAGTTAAGCTCTGCAGCAGGGCTGTTTTTTTTGTGTGTATCATGGATTTTGTTCCTGCAGGGTGTCGGCCGCTTGCCGCCGGAGCTGGATTTGCTGGTGGAGGTAGCCCAGAGCGGCGGACAGGCCGCCCAGCTGGTCAATCAGGCCGCAGGCGACTGCCTCCTGGCCGTAGATGACGCTGCCCACATCGTTGGCCAGCTCCCCGGTCTGCATCATATACTGGAGGAACTTCTCCCGGGGAATCCGGGAATTGTCGATGACAAACTGGACAATCCGCTCCTGAATGCGGGCAAAATAGCCCCAGGTCTGGGGCACACCGATGACCACCCCGGTGAGGCGCACCGGGTGGATGGTCATGGCCGCGGAGGGGGCGATAAAGCTCCGGGAGGCCGCCACCGCCAGGGGCACGCCGATGGAATGGCCGCCCCCCAGTACCAGGGAGGCGGTGGGCTTGGACATACTGGCAATCAGCTCGGCAATGGCCAGGCCGGCCTCAATGTCGCCGCCCACGGTGTTCAGGAGCACCAGCAGCCCTTCAATTTCAGCCGACTCCTCCACAGCGGCCAGGAGAGGCAAGACGTGCTCATACTTGGTGGTCTTGTTGTTTTCCGGCAGGAGCTGGTGCCCCTCAATCTGGCCCACAATGGTCAGGCAGTGGATGATGCCCTCCGGGGAGCGGGTGGTGGAGGAACCCAAATCCAGGATTTCTGTCCGCTGTTCCCCCTGTACGGCGTCTTCATACATGCGCAAAACCTCCCAACACAGGTGCTGGAGGTAGGATTTGCGCCGAAAGCTGAAATTATTCTGTAGCTTAGTTCTTTAGAGTCAAAAAAACACATGGCTGTTTTCCCGCCGTCGCAGGAAAACAGCCATGTTTTGATTT
>CAZRNK010000040.1:3216-5217 GCA_964601435.1 uncultured Oscillospiraceae bacterium
GGGGCTGCCGGTGATGGCGCCGCGCAGGCTGGTGTTTTCCAGGCTCAGGCGCATTTTCCGGTCCTTATCTGTATAGATGATGTCGCCGGTGAGGTCCATATCTTCAAAGGTGGCCTGCACGCCGTAGCAGTCCGGGCCCTTGGCGGCCATCTCCAGGTACATGGGGTCGTCGTTCTCCCGCACATGGAGGAGAATGCCGCTGTCAGAGGAGAGCTTGGCCCCCCGGACGTAGATGTCCACATTGGTGCTCTTGGCCAGAATGACCTCCTCGCCGGCGTGGATGTCGCCGCCCTGGATGTCGATGAGCCCAACGTCGATGTAGTCGGGCAGGCCGCCGTGGAGCACAAGGCCGGCCTTGGCGCACGCCGCGGTAGTATCCCGCAGGGTGATGGAGGAGTTGCCGTCCTGAATGGCAAGCATGTTGCCCACCTGGAAGGCGCAGCGGTTGAAGACATTGTGGCAGCCGTTGTCGGCATAGGTGCCATAGCCGTTGCCGGCTACTGTAATGCGGCAGTCATTGGCCTCCAGGTACAGGCTGCCGCCGGAGGAGTCCGTGGATACGGCGCCCCAGGCCTCGGCAAAGATGTCGCAGTTATAGAAATAGGTAAGGGAGCCGTCCATGGATAGGTGGGTGCGGCAGTTGCCGGCGAGGCCCAGAGGCCAAGGGGGCTCCATCATGCCCGGGCCAATTACCGGCTCATAGTCTGCGGGCAGGGGGCCGCCGTGGGAGGCGAGCTTGGAGTCATAGACCTTCAAAACCGCGGCCTCTGTGGCGATGGTGGCGCAACGGCCGCTGCCCCGGGTGACAATCTCCGAATTCCGGATGGTCAGGTCGCCGCCGTCGCAGGCCATGGCGCCGGCGCCCCGGGCGGTAAAGTCGCTGCAGCCGCAGCCGCTCAGCTCGATTTTGGAGTCGGCCAGGGCAAATTCCTGGCCCCGGCTCCAGCGGTCTCCCTTGACGACCAGGGCGCTGAGGCGCTCCAAATCGGACCGGAACTGAAGCCCCCGGATTTCCGAGGCCTCCGGCGGGGCGATAAGAGAGGGATAGGACTGCTTGGGGACATACTTGCCGCCTTCTATCCAGACAGCGGCTTCCCGGGCCTCATTGGTGGCGAAAGAGGGCATTGCATTCCGGGACTGGGGATGGCGCCCCTTAATGGCGCCGTTGGGCTCGTTTCGGTTGGCCATAATGTTTTCCTTTCTGTGTTCCTGTGGTTTTCCGCAGCGCATGGCGGCAGAATATAGGAAGAATATACCCTAGTATACCATGAATGGGAGAAAAAAGCAGGGGCAAAAATTTGTTTTATGGGGACAAAAACTGCTCTTTGGCAGGGAAAATCAGCCCTGGGGACTTTCTTCGGCCAATCCCCGGCGGCGTTTTCGGTATTCCGAAGGGGGCAGGCCGGCCTGCCGGGAAAAGAGCTTGCAGAAATGACGGTAGTCCGGGTACCCCACCTGCCGGGACACTTCGGCGATGGGCAGCAGCGTGGTGGTAAGGAGCTGTTTGGCCCGCTCGATGCGGATTTTCTGAAGATAGTCGGAAAAGCGCACGCCGGTGACGGCGTGAAAGCAGGTGCTGAAATAATTGGGGTTAAAGCCCACCAGGGCGGCCAAATCTGTCCGCGTCAGGGGGCGGGCGTAGTTTTTCCGGATGTACTGCTGGGCCAGCTCGATGGCGGTGCCCGGCTCCCGGTTTTGCTGCCGCAGGAGCCGGAGCTGGCCGGCAGTCCAGGTGCGCAGCGCCGCTGTAAGGGCCTGGGGCGTATCGGCGTCCTGGGCCTCCTGGTTATAGTGGTCCTGGATGTCATATACCCGGTCCATGGGTACGTCCCGCCGCCGGAGCGCTGTGAGGAATACATCAAAAAACCGGCTGTACAGATAAAAAAGAGGAGTCATCGCAGCGTTTCTGCCGCCTTGGGTCACATGGAGCAGTTCGTCAATTTCTGCATCCAGCGTCTGGGCGTCCAACAGTTCCACGGCGCCGGAAATCCGCCCCACCCG